>NZ_JBCLNI010000010.1:0-121218 GCF_039062885.1 Blautia sp. 2227st1_G12_2227SCRN_220401
GGGATGATCGTGTGGAAATGGAAGTACAGGGAACCAGAGAAGAAATCCGGGAGATGGTAGAACGCCTTTCTCAGCAGAGCTTTGTGGAGATCGAGGGGATTGAAGCGAGGGAAATTCCACTGGAGGAGGAGTTTGGCTTTCATGTGAGAGGATAGTGAAATGGCCGGTTCATTCCAGCTCCAGTGCCAGATACAACAGAACAGCGTCCCGGAATTTTCGGGGATTGAGACCACATTTTTTATAAATGTGGTTTAATTTATATTGAAAAGTATTTTTGTGGAGAAAAAGCTTCTCTGCGGCATCAGCCAGAGACATTTCCAGGGAAAAATAAGTTCGCAGAAGGTTCTTTTCATCCGGGGACAGCTGATAACCAAACAGCAGAACAGTTATTTGGCTGCTGAGCTGCGCAGAGAATATCCGCCTGACACGTAAATGAACATTTCACGTTTCCTGTACACGGAATGATAGAACGGAGAGTACGGATATCAGCTTTACATAAAAATCATACAGGAGGAAAATAAAATGAAGGTAGTAACAGCGATCGATTCTTTTAAGGGCAGTATGACATCCATGGAGGCAGGCTTTGCAGCTGCTGAAGGTATCCATCGTGTGGATGCGGACGCAGAAGTTCAGGTAAGACCACTGGCAGACGGTGGAGAGGGAACCGTGGAAGCCCTTGTCGCAGGAATGAACGGAAAAACAGAGCACGTAAAGGTTACGGGGCCTCTTGGCGAGCCGGTGATCTGTGAGTATGGCATCATCGAAAGCACAAAGACCGCAGTGATCGAAATGGCTGGTGCAGCAGGGATCACGCAGGTGCCGGACGAAAAAAGAAATCCTCTTTATACCACAACCTACGGTGTCGGTGAGGTGATCAAGGACGCCATCGAAAAAGGCTGCCGCAGATTTATTGTGGGTATCGGCGGAAGCGCCACCAATGACGGTGGTGTGGGAATGCTTCAGGCACTTGGCTATGCATTTCTGGATAAAGACGGAAAGCAGGTCCTTCCGGGAGCAAGGGGCCTGAAAGACATCACAGAGATCACAGCTGCCTATGTGATCCCGGAGCTTGCAGAATGTAAATTCCGTGTTGCCTGTGATGTCACAAATCCTCTTTGCGGAGAGCTTGGATGCAGTTCCATCTACGGACCGCAGAAGGGTGCTACGCCGGAGATGATCCAGGACATGGATCAGTGGCTGGGTGCTTACGCAGAGCTTGCAAAGGAGCGTTTTCCGAAAGCAGATGCAAAGTATCCGGGAACAGGTGCTGCCGGCGGAATGGGATTTGCATTCCTGACCTTTACCGATGCAGTCCTGGAATCCGGGATCAACATCGTGCTGGATGAGACAAAACTTGAGGACTACATCAAAGACGCGGATCTTGTGATCACAGGTGAGGGACGTATGGATGGACAGACAGCCATGGGAAAAGCGCCGGTAGGTGTTGCAAAGCTTGCAAAGAAATATGGCAAAAAAGTGATCGCCTTTGCAGGTGCCGTACAGCGTGACGCAAGAGCCTGCAACGATGCAGGGATCGATGCCTTTTTCCCGATCCTCCGCGGAGTGGTAACTCTGGAGGAGGCCATGAAAAATGAGAATGCAAAGCAGAATCTGGCAGATACTGCAGAGCAGGTTATCAGACTGATGAAATAAATAAAAGGCATATGATTCGTAAATTTCAGGATTCCTGCAGAAATACAGAGCGTGAGTGTCTGATCTGCTGTAAGAATAAATTTGGTGAAAGACGCTGAGAAGACATTGGATGATAATACAAAAAAGACAGGCCACTTCAGAAGCCTGTCTTTTTTGTGGTTTATAATTTGTAAAAATAAGGGAGCTGTAACCGGATTAAATCAATTTATGGGGATTTCAGTCTTATCCTTCGATCGGCTCAAAATCCACAGCGCCATGCTTGCACAGCGGGCAGATGATATCTTCCGGAAGTTCATCGCCTTCATAGATGTATCCGCAGACTTTGCATACCCAGCCTTTTTTGCCCTCGGTCTGTGGCTTTGGCTTTACATGTTTCTGGTAGTAGGTGTAAGTCATGGTATCCTGATCGCTCATGACACGGGCCTCTGTGACGCTGCAGATGAACATTCCGTGAGTGCCGAGATCCACATAGTTTTCTACCTTCAGCGACATGAAAGCATTGATATATTTGTCCAGGAATACCAGGCCGTTGTCGGAGTGGTTTACTTTCTGTCCGGCAAATTTATCGGTGCTTCTGCCGGACTGGAAGCCGAACTGCTCAAAAACAGAGAACGGAGCATCTGTGGACAGGCAGTTTACGTTCATGATACCGGTCTGCTGGATCACGTGGTGAGAGTAGTTTGCCTTGTTGATGTTGACAGCCACGCGATATGGGTTGTCGGTAAGCTGTGTAACGGTATTGACGATCAGACCGTTGTCCTTTTTGCCATCGTTGGAGGTTACCACATAGAGGCCGTAACCGATGCGGAACAGAGCAGTCATATCATTCTTGTTGGCAAGGTCATCGCTTTTTGCAATGTATTCCTGGCAGAGCTCATCAGCCATAGCTTCCATCTGCCTGCGGTTTTCTTCGTTTACTGCAGACATGATCTTAACTGTGGTATTCAGCCAGCTGATCTTTTTGCATTTGGAAAGCATTTCTTTCATAACCTTCGCTGCCAGCGGTGCCCAGGTTCCGTTTTCAATCAGTCCTACCGTGCGGTTCTGGAAGTTGTGCTCTGTCAGTCGGGTAATAAAGTCGTTCATAAACGGATAGATGCCTGCATTATATGTGGTGGTTGCGAGAACCAGTTTGGAGTAACGGAAAGCATCGCTCAGTGCCTGGGACATATCGTCTCTTGCAAGATCATAGACAACAACGTTTGGACATCCTTTGCTGCGGAATTTATCGGCCAACTGCTGAACGGCCATTTTTGTATGACCGTATACAGAAGTGTAGGCGATCACGATTCCGTCATCCTCCGGTGTGTAGGAAGACCAGGTATCATAGAGGCTAATATAATGTCCAAGATCTTCAGTAAGAACCGGTCCGTGGAGCGGGCAGATGGTCTGGATATCCAGAGCTGCGGCTACTTTCAGAAGGTTCTGCACCTGCACACCATATTTTCCAACGATGCCGATATAGTATCTTCTTGCCTCATCGTCCCATGGTTCCTCTGCATCCAGGGCGCCGAATTTTCCGAAGCCGTCTGCGGAAAAAAGAACCTTTTCTGTGCTGTCATAAGTGACCATAACCTCCGGCCAGTGAACCATCGGTGCAAATACAAAAGTCAGATCGTGTTTTCCAAGGGAAAGGGTTCCGCCGTTATCTACGATGATCTGATGACCTTCCAGATCCAGGTCAAAGAAGTTCTGCATCATGGCGAAGGCTTTTTTGTTGGAAACAACGATGGTGTCCGGATAAGCCTTCAGGAAGTTTGCGATGTTGGCTGCGTGATCCGGTTCCATATGCTGTACGATCAGATAATCCGGTTTCCGGTCACCCAGAACTTTCTGGATATTATCAAGCCATTCGTGAGTAAAATTTGCATCTACCGTATCCATAACCGCAATTTTTTCGTCCAGGATCACATAGGAGTTGTAGGACATGCCGTTCGGAACTTTGTACTGGCCCTCAAAAAGGTCAACCTGATGATCATTAACGCCTACATATTTGATGGTATCTGTGATTTTCATGAGCGATTCCTCTTTTCTTTCTATGGTGGATTTATTTATATGCTTCAGTGATTTGTTTGTTTCTTAACTTTGATAAAAATATAACAGAAATTGATGGCAAAAACTGTTGCAAATACAACAAAACAGGAAAAATTTCCAGACTTTACATTTTTTTCGTGCTGGTATAAAATCAGAAACATGCAGCAAAATAAAATGCGGATAGTTGCTTTGAGAGTCCTCTTACATAGTCTTGTATGCAAAGAGGAAAGTACAGATATGCGGAAGAGTATTTTGCCGGTGGGAGGAAAATTTATGGAGCATATCACTTTATTTACGGATATTTTGCCCGAAGAACAGGAAAGAATGCGTGTCTGCTTCAAAGTCCGGGAGAAAGTTTTTCAGAATGGAGAAACCATCATGGAATATTCCAGCTCCATAAAAAAGATCGGTCTGATCCAGGAGGGAAGAGCAGTTCTCTACTGCTGTGACGAGGATGGAAATGAGTATGTCATCGATGAACTGAATAAGGACAGTGTATTTGGCGAACCGTTTCTGCTTCCGTCAGATTCCCAGCATTATTATGTATGTGCCACTACCGTGACGAAGGTGCTGTTTATTGATTATGAGCATGTGATCAAGCGCTGTGAAAATGCCTGTCATCATCACAGCCAGATGGTCAGTAATCTTCTGCAGATGACAGCTCTCCGTTCCAGGCAGCAGACGGATCGGATATACATGCTTTCACGATCCTCCACCAGGAAGAAGCTGATAGCTTATCTGCATTCTCTGGCTGCGGAAAAAAATGCCGGGAAATTCAAGCTGCCCATGTCCTATACCGCACTGGCCCAGTACTTAAGTGTGGACCGTAGTGCCATGATGCGGGAGATCAAAAATCTTTCGGATGAGGGTGTGATCCGAAGAAATGGACGGAATGTGGAGCTGCTTAAATAGAGGAGAAGATCATCATGAATGTTACAGTAAGAAAATACGAAGAAAAAGATCTTCCGGATCTGATCCGGATATGGAATGAGGTTGTAGAAGACGGTGTGGCTTTTCCACAGGAAGAATGCCTTAACGAAGAGACAGGAAAAGCTTTTTTTTCAGAACAGACCTATACAGCTGCAGCAGTAGATGCGGAAAGCGGAAAAGTTTACGGACTTTACATTCTTCATCCGAATAATATCGGAAGATGCGGTCATATCTGTAACGCCAGCTATGCGGTAAGCAGAGAGTCCAGAGGACTTCACATAGGAGAAAAGCTGGTATCCGACTGCCTGACCCGGGGAAAAGAGCATGGTTTTGGTGTCCTGCAGTTTAATGCGGTTGTGGCCTGCAATGTTCCTGCAAGACATCTTTATGAGAGACTTGGATTTACCCAGCTTGGCGTGATCCCGAAGGGGTTCCGTATGAAGGATGGACATTATGAGGATATCTGTCCGTATTATCATGAACTGTAAGAGAATTTTGAAAGGATTTTTAAATGAAAAATCTTCAGATCACTGCATACATGCAGCATTTTATACGGCAGCAGGTCATGCCGGGAGACATCTGTATCGATGCAACAATGGGAAATGGCAATGACACGGTTCTGTTAAGCCAGCTTGCAGGAAAAAGGGGACGGGTTCTGGCTTTTGACATTCAGAAGCAGGCACTGGAACATACGAAGGAGCGACTGAAAAGAGATAACTGTCCGGAAAATTATCAGCTTCTTCTGGAGTCTCATGAGAATATGGATGTTTATGCAGGAGCAGAAACTGTGTCCTGCATCACCTTTAATCTGGGATATCTTCCTGGCGGAGACCATTCGGTGGCGACCAGAGCAGACAGCAGCATAAGAGCGGTAGAAAGCGGACTTAAGCTTCTGAAAAAAGGCGGACTTATGACACTTTGTATTTACAGTGGCGGGGATACGGGATATCAGGAACGGGATGAGATGCTTGCGTTTATCCGTCAGCTGGATCCTCATAAATATCTGGTGATCCTGTCGGAATATGCAAACCGGCCTAATGATCCGCCCATACCGGTGCTGATCATCAAACTGCAATGAAGACATAAATCGGTTACTGTCCGAAATACAGGACACAGAGCCCGGAGGGAGCTATCATGAATGATTACATATATTATTATCTGCTTGCAGTCAATATCCTGGCCTTTGTGCTTTTTGGAGTTGACAAGCAGAAAGCCCGTCGTAATAAATGGCGGATCCCGGAGAAGACCTTGATCTTAAGTGCTGTTATCGGTGGCAGCGTCGGGGCGATCCTTGGCATGAGATTTTTTCACCACAAAACCCGAAAAGCCAGATTTGCAATTGGTGTACCGGTGATACTGCTGGTGCAGATTGGTGTGGTGTGCCTGGTACAGTGGGCGATGAAGTAAAACTATGAAGGCAATAACTATAAATGCAATAACCATAAATACAATACCTGTCTGAAAAAAATAAGACAGCTGTCACAGGACAGAGGAGAGACCAATACTCCACGCCTGGGGCAGCTGTTATTTTTTTCATAAAAGGATGCTCAAAAATTCCTTCTTGACAAATACTTTTATGATGATATAATTTGATAATCAAAATATTTTAAGATAAAAGATAATTCAGAGAACAGCAGTACAGATTTATACAGACTGATTTAAGACAGATATCATGGAGAAAAATATGACAGGTAAAATATGTGGAACCGGTTCGTGGGCACCGGACAGAGTGTGGGATAACAACGATCTGGCAAAGATGGTGGAAACCAGTGATCAGTGGATTCGGGAAAGAACCGGTGTGGTACAGAGACATATTGCAAAAGAGGACGAAGATACTGTGACGATGGCAGCGGGGGCAGCATTAAAAGCTCTGGAAGACGCAGAAATGAAGGCAGAAGAAATCGATCTGATCCTTGTGGCAACCATTTCTCCAACAGAGATCATGCCCTGTGTGGCATGTGGGGTGCAGGAGCGACTCGGAGCGGAAAAGGCTACCTGCTTTGATCTGAACGGCGCCTGCACAGGATCTCTTCTGGCACTGAACACTGCGCAGGCATACCTGGCCCAGGGAATATATAGGAATGCCCTTGTGATCGGTGCGGAAAAACTGTCCGGTTTAACGGACTGGACAGATCGTGGCACCTGCATTCTTTTTGGGGATGGTGCGGGAGCAGTCGTGCTGAGAGCAGAAGAGGGTGGAAGCTATGCACAGGTAACCCATTCCATTGGAAAAAAAGGCGGTGCACTTACCTTACAGAGCAGAAATCAGATCCGTTATGAAAATGATCCGAAGGCAAAGGAAACCTACATACAGATGAACGGAAAGGAAGTGTTCAGCTTTGCCGTGAGCAAGGTACCGGAGGCTGTGAAGGAGCTTCTTTCCCGAGAGCAGGTTTCCTGTGAAGATATCAGTTATTATCTTCTCCACCAGGCAAATGAGCGCATCATCCGTTCTGCAGCAAGGCGGCTGGGCGAAGACATTTCCAAGTTCCCTATGAATATGGACAGATACGGCAATACTTCTTCCGCAAGTCTTCTTATCCTCCTGGATGAGATGAAAAAAAGTGGAAAACTGCAGCGGGGTGACAGAATGGTCCTTGCAGGCTTCGGCGGCGGACTGACGTACGGAGCAAGCCTGATCGAGTATTAAAGCCCCTGTTAATGAATTGTTAAAATAAGGCTACGTAGTGAATGCGGATGTTTTTATCCGCTTGATCCAAATAAACCGCGGATGCTTTTATCCGCTTGATTTAATTTTCCGGAGGTAAAAGATGAAAACAAAAGTTACAGAATTACTTGGTATTGAATATCCCATCATCCAGGGCGGTATGGCCTGGGTGGCAGATCATCACATTGCGGCAGCAGTATCCGAGGCAGGCGGCTTGGGACTGATCGCAGCGGCAAACGCACCGGCAGAGTGGGTGCGTGAGCAGATCCGTGAGGCGAAAAAACTGACAGATAAGACTTTTGGTGTAAACATCATGCTGATGAGTCCAAGTGCCGATGAGGTTGCGAAGATCGTAGTAGAAGAAGGAATCAAGGTAGTAACAACCGGTGCCGGAAGCCCGGAAAAATACATGGAAGCATGGAAAGCTGCCGGAGTAAAGGTGATCCCGGTTGTTGCATCTGTAGCTCTTGCAAGAAGAATGGAGCGCTGTGGCGCAGATGCAGTGGTAGCAGAGGGAACCGAGTCCGGCGGACATATCGGTGAGACAACCACTATGGCGCTGGTACCGCAGGTCGTGGATGCAGTAAAGATCCCGGTAATTGCAGCAGGTGGAATTGCAGACGGTCGTGGGATCGCGGCAGCCTTTATGCTAGGTGCAGAAGCCGTACAGATGGGAACCCGATTTGTGGCAACAGAGGAATGTCACGTACATGAGAATTACAAACAATTCCTTCTGAAAGCCAGGGATATCGACACAAGAGTAACCGGCCGTACCACAGGTCATCCGGTCCGTACCTTAAGAAACCCTATGACGAAGGAATATCTGGAGAAAGAAGCTGCAGGTGCATCCTTTGAAGAACTGGAAATGCTGACACTTGGTGGCCTCAGGAAGGCTGTTGTTGACGGCGATGTAAAAACCGGAAGCGTTATGTCCGGACAGATCGCAGGTATGGTAAAGGATGTACCGACCTGTAAGGAGCTGATGGCAAGACTGATCAGAGAGACAAAAGAGACTGTAAAGAAAAACAGTTTTCTTGTGGAGGAATAATAAATGGGAAAAACAGCATTCATCTTTCCGGGACAGGGTGCACAGAAGGCCGGAATGGGAAAAGATTTTTATGAGAAATACGATACAGCAAAGGATGTTTTCGACTCTGCCGGTGAGTGGCTGGATCTGGATATGAAAGCACTTTGCTTTGAAGAAAATGACAGGCTTGACCTGACTGAATATACACAGGCTGCACTGGTCACTACCTGTCTTGCCATGGAGAAGGTGGTAGAGGAGATGGGACTTCATCCGGATGTAACTGCAGGATTAAGCCTTGGCGAGTACTGCGCTATTGAAGCTGCCGGCGGCATGGAGCTGAAGGATGCTGTTACTACCGTGAGAAAAAGGGGAATCCTTATGGAGCAGGCAGTTCCGGCAGGTAAGGGAAGCATGGCAGCAGTTATGGGAATGGAGACAGAGAAGATCGAGGAAGTGCTTGCAGACATTGCAGATGTAAGCATTGCAAACTACAACTGTCCCGGCCAGATCGTGATCACAGGCCTTGCGGAGGCAGTTGCGGAAGCCTCTGAAAAGCTGAAGGCAGCCGGAGGAAGAAGAGTGATCCCGTTAAATGTCAGCGGACCGTTCCACTCCGCAATGCTTGCCACTGCAGGAAAAGAACTGGGAAAGGTTCTGGAGGGTGTCACACTTCATGAACTTAAAATCCCGTATGTGACAAACGTGACCGCAGAGTATGTGGAAGATCCGGCGGAAACAAAAGCACTTCTGGAAAAACAGATTTCTTCTTCCGTGCGCTGGCAGCAGAGTGTGGAAAATATGATCCGTCAGGGAGTAGATACATTTGTTGAGATCGGACCGGGAAGAACCCTTGCCGGATTTATGAGAAAGATCGACAGAAATGTAAAAGTATATAGCATCCAGACCATAGAAGACATGGAAAAAGTCTGCCGGGAATTGGTATAAATATTGGAAAAAAAGATAAAGAATCAAAAATAAAGCAGGCATAGTGCAGCAGACAGAAATGCCAGGTAACAAATGCGGATCACGGATGACCGCATAACATCAGAAAGGAATTCATATGTCAGAGAAAAAAATCGCAGTTGTAACAGGCGGTGCACGTGGGATCGGGAAAGCCATCGCCCTGGAGCTTGCAAAAGCAGGAAACCTTGTAGTGATCAATTATAACGGCTCAGAAGAAAAAGCCCGGGAAACAAAAGCAGAGATCGAGGCAGCCGGCGGCCAGGCAGATATCCTGCAGTGCAATGTGGCAGATTTTGATGCATGTGAAGCTTTTTTCAAAGCTGTTGCAGAAAAATACGGACGTGTTGATATCCTGGTAAATAATGCCGGAGTTACGAAGGACGGACTTCTCATGAAAATGAGTGAGGCAGATTTTTCCAGAGTTGTTGACATCAATCTGAAAGGAACCTTCAACTGCATCCGTCATGTGTCCAGAATGATGCTGAAGCAGAGAAGCGGCCGGATCATCAGCCTTTCATCGGTGGTAGGCCTTCGTGGAAATGCAGGACAGGCCAATTATGCGGCATCCAAAGCCGGGATCATCGGTCTTACAAAATCCGCTGCAAAGGAGCTGGCATCCAGAGGGATCACGGTCAACGCCATTGCACCGGGATTTATCAAAACAGACATGACGGACGTGCTTTCTGACAAAGTAAAAGAAAATATTGCGGCATCTATCCCCATGGGAAGCATGGGAACAACAGAAGACGTGGCAAAGGCAGCTGCATTTCTGGCATCAGACGGTGCACGTTACATCACAGGACAGGTACTTCGCGTAGACGGCGGAATGGCAATGTAAAGAAGGCTCCCCGGAGTCAGGAGGATAGATTGATGAAAAGACGAGTAGTAGTAACAGGACTTGGAGCAGTAACACCGATTGGAAATGATGTGGAAAGCTTCTGGAACGGAGTAAAAGAAGGAAAGGTGGGGATCGGACCGATCACCCGTTTTGATACGACCGGATACAAGGCAACACTGGCAGCAGAGCTTAAAGATTTTGTGGCAAAGGATCGCATGGATCCGAGAACTGCAAGAAGAATGGAGCCTTTTTCCCAGTATGCGGTAGCAGCTGCACTGGAAGCAGTGGAAAATTCCGGGCTTAAGATGGAAGAGGAAGATCCGTACATGGTAGGCGTTATCATCGGCTCCGGTGTGGGAAGTCTTCAGGCTACCGAGACCAATGAGAAGAAGCTTATGGAAAAAGGTCCTTCAAGAGTGGATCCGCTTCTTGTTCCGAAGATGATCACAAATATGGCAGCCGGAAATGTTTCTATCGCTACCGGCGCAAAAGGAAAATGCACCAACGTGGTAACGGCATGTGCGACAGGAACACATTGTATCGGAGATGCTTTCCGTGCCATTCAGTATGGTGATGCAGATGTAATGCTTGCCGGTGGTACAGAGGGAGCTGTCTGCCCTATCGGTATCGCAGGCTTTGCAAGCCTTACTGCACTGAGCACAAGTGAGGATCCGCTGCGTGCATCCATTCCGTTTGATAAAGACAGAGGGGGTTTTGTTATGGGCGAGGGTGCAGGTGTGGTTGTTCTGGAAGAGCTTGAGCATGCCAAAAAGAGAAATGCCAATATCCTGGCAGAGGTTGTGGGATACGGTGCAACTGCAGATGCTTTCCATATCACATCTCCGGCCGAGGACGGAAGCGGCGCCGCACGTGCTATGGAAAATGCCATGAAGGAAGCAGGTGTTGCACCGGCGCAGGTAGATTATATCAATGCACACGGAACCGGAACACATCACAATGACCTGTTTGAAACAAGAGCTATCAAGCTTGCGTTTAAGGACGCTGCCAAGGATGTAAAGATCAATTCCACAAAATCCATGGTGGGCCATCTTCTTGGCGCAGCAGGAGCTGTTGAGTTTATCGTATGCGTAAAATCCATTCTGGACGGATTTATCCATCAGACAGTGGGAACAACAGAAACAGAGGAGGAGCTTGATCTGAACTATATGATCGGCGCTCCGGCAAAACAGGAAGTTCGTTATGCAATGAGCAATTCCCTTGGATTTGGAGGACACAACGGAACATTGCTTGTAAAGAAGTATGAGGAGGACTGAAGCTATGGAATTTAACCAGATTCTTGAACTGATCGATCACGTATCTGCATCAGAGCTTACTGCCTTTACATATGAGACAGCAGATCTGACCTTAAGTATGGAGCATGGAAAGCCGCAGATCATCCAGGGGGTTATAGGAGAAACTGTGGAAAACATTCCGGCAGTAGGAATGACCGGTGGAAAAGTCCGCAGGGCAGTGAATACAGCACCGGTGGCAGGCAAAGATCCTGTGGTACCGGCTTCAACAGATGAAATGGCAGTGACAATGACAGGAAAAACTGTGGTAGAAGCACAGGGAGTGAAAGGTACTGAGCAGTCGGAAACCGTACCACAGAGCGGGGAAGATCAGACAGGCAGCCTGGTAACATCTCCGCTGGTAGGAACCTTCTATGCTGCACCGTCCCAGGATCTTCCGCCTTACGTTCAGGTGGGAGACAAGGTAAAAAAAGGCCAGGTTCTTGCAATCGTGGAAGCTATGAAGCTGATGAATGAGATCGAAAGTGATTTTGACGGCGAGATCGCAGAGATCTATGTGGAGAACGGACAGCCGGTAGAATACGGTCAGAAGCTTTTCCGTATCCGATAAGTACCTTCAGATCAGAATCAGAGAATAAGAAAAATTATTGTTTCAGGAGGATAGAGAATGAAGCATCTTGATGTAAAACAGATCGAGGAGATCATTCCACACAGACATCCGTTTCTGCTTGTGGACTATATTGAAGATTATGAGCCGGGTGAATTTGCTGTCGGATATAAATGTGTGACCTTCCGCGAGGATTTTTTTCGGGGACATTTTCCCCAGGAGCCGGTAATGCCGGGTGTTCTGATGGTAGAAGCGCTGGCACAGGTGGGTGCGGTAGCCATTCTTTCCCTGGAGGACATGAAGGGAAAAACCGCTTATTTCGGAGGTATCAACAAGTGTAAATTCCGCAGAAAGGTAGCTCCGGGAGACAAGCTCCGTCTTGAAACAAAGATCATCCGCAGAAAGGGTCCTGTAGGCATTGGTTCTGCAGTGGCATCTGTGGATGGCGAGGTTGCCGTAGAGGCTGAGCTTACATTTATGATCGGGTAAGGTGATTGTATGATTCGAAAGTTACTGATCGCCAACAGAGGCGAGATCGCGGTGCGTATTATCCGTGCCTGCAGAGAAATGGGAATTGCCACAGTGGCGGTTTATTCTGAGGCAGATGAGGAAAGCCTTCACACACAGCTGGCGGACGAAGCAATCTGTATCGGACCGGGACCATCTGCACAGAGCTATCTGAATATGGAACAGATCATCAGTGCAACCATGGTTTCCGGTGCGGATGCCATTCATCCGGGATTTGGTTTTCTTTCTGAAAATGCCAGATTTGCGGAGCTCTGTGAAAAATGCGGGATCACATTTGTGGGTCCGCCATCAAAGGTCATCCGTATGCTGGGCAACAAAAAAATTGCAAGAAGCACCATGATCGCAGCTGGTGTTCCGGTAGTTCCGGGCAGCGAAGGGGATGTGGAGGATATTGAAACCGGTCTTAAGGAAGCTGAGAGGATCGGTTATCCGGTGATCATCAAGGCAGCTCTTGGCGGCGGCGGAAAAGGCATGCGTGTGGCAAACACACCGGAGGAATTTCCGGAAGCCTATGCAACCGCCAGAAAAGAGTCTGAGATCGCTTTTGGCGACGGTACCATGTATATTGAACATTTCGTGGTAAATCCGAGACATATTGAGTTTCAGATCCTTGCAGACAGCTTCGGAAATGTGATCCATCTGGGAGAGCGTGACTGCTCCATCCAGAGAAATCATCAGAAGATGATCGAGGAATCTCCAAGTGCTGCAGTTTCTCCGGAATTAAGAGAAAAAATGGGGCATGCGGCGGTGACGGCGGCGAAAGCAGCCGGTTACGTAAATGCGGGAACGATTGAATTTCTTCTGGAACCGGATGGAAAATTCTGGTTTATGGAAATGAATACAAGGATCCAGGTGGAACATCCGGTGACAGAGTGGGTAACAGGTATCGATCTTGTAAAGGAGCAGCTGAAGATCGCTTCCGGAATGCCTCTTGAGATCGCTCAGGAGGATGTCCGGATCCAGGGACACGCCATTGAGTGCAGGATCAATGCTGAAAATCCTCAAAAAAATTTCCGTCCTTCGCCGGGAACTATCCAGGGAGCGCATTTTCCGGGAGGAAACGGGATCCGTGTGGATACCTGTGTGTATAACGGCTGTAAGATCCCGCCATATTATGATTCCATGCTTGCGAAGCTGATCGTTCATGCAGGTAACCGAAAAGAAGCCATTGCAAAAATGCAGAGTGCTCTTGGTGAGGTGATCATTGACGGAATCGATACAAATATTGACTATCAGTACGAAATCCTGAAAGATGAGGATTATCAGTCCGGAAACTTTGACACTGGCTTTCTTGCCAGCCATATCATTGCGGGAGTGAAGATCAATGAGAATTAAGCACATGTTCAAAAAAACAGTCAGGGATATCCGGGGTGAGGAACAGGAAAACATTCCGGAGGTGCCGGATAACCTGATGCGTAAATGCAACGCCTGCAAAGCGGCGGTTTTTGTAGACGAGGTAAAGCAGAATCAATACATCTGTCCCCACTGCGGAAATTATTTCCATGTACCCGCTTATCGTCGGATCAAACTGATCGCAGACAGAAAGAGCTTTGTGGAGTGGGATGCTCACATGGAAGAAAAGAATCCCCTTCAGTACAGAGGCTACGAAGAAAAGCTTCAGGGGCTTCGTGAAAAGACAGGGCTTGATGAGGCTGTAGTTACCGGAAAATGTACTATAAAAGGGACACCTGTGGCACTTGGTGTCTGTGACTGCCGTTTCATGATGTCCAGTATGGGAGAAGTCGTGGGGGAAAAGATCACGCGGGCTTTTGAACGTGCCACAGAGGAGAAGCTGCCGGTAATCCTCTATATCTGTTCCGGCGGTGCCAGAATGCAGGAGGGCCTGGTTTCCCTGATGCAGATGGCAAAAACCAGTATGGCCATCCGGAAGCACAGCGATGCTGGACTTCTTTATGTGCCGGTCCTCACAGACCCGACAACAGGCGGCGTGACGGCAAGCTTTGCTATGCTGGGAGATATTATCCTGGCAGAGCCGAAAGCGCTGATCGGTTTTGCAGGTCCCAGAGTGATCGAACAGACCATCGGACAAAAGCTTCCCAAAGGCTTCCAGAGAGCGGAATTTCTTCTGGAACACGGCTTTGTGGACAAGATCGTAAAGCGTGAGGAGCAGAGGATCGTATTGGCGGATATTCTGAGATTACATCAGGATAAAGTCCTGAATAATGTACAGTCCGATAATACGGATATTAAAAATGGGTTCAAGTCTGACAATCAGGAATCGATGAAAACTGTTGAGGAAGATAATAGGATCTGGCCGGACTTCGTTCCATCCGGAGATTTCACTCCCTGGGAACATGTTCAGCTTGCCAGAGCCAAAACACGTCCTACAGGAAAGGACTACATCGAAGCGCTTTTTGACGATTTCATGGAATTTCACGGAGACCGTCACTGCGGGGATGATCCGGCAGTGATCGGTGGTGTGGCATTTTTCCACGGACAGCCGGTAACTGTCCTTGCACAGGAAAAAGGAGAGGGTACAAAGGAAAACATTACCCGGAATTTCGGAATGGTATCTCCGGAGGGGTACTGGAAATCCCTGCGCCTGATGCAGCAGGCAGAGAAATTTCACCGTCCGGTGATCTGCCTTGTAGATACACCAGGCGCATTCTGCGGGCTGGAAGCAGAGGAACGTGGACAGGGTGAAGCCATTGCAAAAAATCTCTATACACTGGCAGGTCTCACAGTGCCGGTGCTTTCCGTTGTGATCGGTGAAGGCGGAAGCGGAGGTGCCCTTGCCTTGGCGGTGGCAGATGAGGTATGGATGCTGGAGCATTCCGTTTATTCCATCCTGTCCCCGGAGGGCTTTGCCTCCATTCTCTGGAAAGACAGCAAAAAGGCAAAGGAAGCAGCAGCAGTGATGAAGCTCACAGCTGCAGACCTTTACCAGATGGGGATGATCGAGCATGTGATTCCGGAAGCAGAGCCTGTAAGCCGTGAGAACATAAATGATATTGCGGGTTATCTGGAAAACGGAATTGCGGATTTTCTTGAGAAATATGGCGAAGAAGAGCCGGAGAAGCTTCTGGAACATCGCTATGAACGTTTCCGGAAAATGTAGAAGCAATAAGTGCAGTGATTTTGTAGCCCGCAAAGTAAAAATCCAGTGGAAAAAATGCCATATTTATGTTACGATGGCTTCATAAACAGAGAACCGGAGAAGCCTTTTTGCTCCGGAGAAACAGGAGCGGGTAGAGTGGACAATCGGGAAGTTATAAATGACGTGCTGGTGAATCTGTTCAATGAGATCCTCCGACTGGAGGAGGAAGCCATCATCACAGATAAATATAAAGATATTTCCAACAATGATATGCACATTATCGAGGCTGTAGGTCTTGGAGGGGGGAACATGTCCTCCATTGCAGCCAAGCTTAAGATCACTGTAGGCTCCCTCACAACATCTATGAACAGTCTTGTAAAAAAAGGCTATGTGAAGAGAGAGCGAAGTGAGAAGGACCGGCGTGTGGTATTTATCCAGCTTACAAATAAGGGACGTATGGCATATCATCATCATGCGGAGTTTCACAGGCAGATGACAGAAGCGGTGATCGCAGAGCTGAATGAGAATGAGACAGAAGTGCTGGTAAAAGCACTGGACGGACTGCGTAAATTTTTCAGACAGTATCATGAACAATGAAGAAACGTATAATAAAAGCATCCGGATCGGTAATAAAGGACAATTACCGATCCGGATGCTTTTTACATAACAGGCATTTTCGACACGGACATTTATTGAAAATGATATTAAATGTCGCCTTTGTTTTTGTGATACGAGAGTTTATTCGTCCCAGCCATCCTGGAAACGGATATTTACAGAGATATTGCGGACAACGTCTCCCTCCTGAAGCTCCAGATCGCTCTCATCGGAAACCGGAGGAAGCTTTCCCTCAAATTCCATAAGCTCTGTGTAGATCCAGTCGTATGCAGCTGCATTGGCATTTTCGATGGCATCATCCAGCGTGTCACCGTTGGCTTCACAGCAGGCAAGATCCGGAAAAAAAGCATTGTATTTTTTGTCCTCTGTGGGACGGAAAACTGCGGGATATATAAATTTCATAGGTAAGATTCCTTTCTTTTTTAAAATGAAGTGATCCGTGTAATACCATGAATATGGATAGTTTTACCTGACCTAGTACAGCGAATATTAAGTAACCGCCATATTGACTTGTCTGATTTTTCATCTGCTGCGTTGTCGTCAATCGTCGTAGCCACCGCTACGCCTCATTCCTCCGCCTTGCAGATGAAGAAATCATCCTGCGTCAATATAGCAGAAACTTAATTTTCGCTGTACTAGTAAGTATATACCAATTTCAGAATGAGGGCAAGCGAGTTCATGATCCAATGAAAGATCTAAATAAGAACAGCAGAGTTTTGGGAATGTTATAATCAGAAAATTGTCGTATATAAGTAAAAATGATAGATATATAACCCTTTTTGTCCTTGTATATAGGAAATATAGATGCTATACTGTGTAATACAGAGTATGAACGGGGGTTCGAAAGACCTGACGGGAGGCACAGCTATGATTTATACAGCTTTGACGAAAAAAGCTATGAAGGTGGCGTACGAGGCACATCATGGACAGACAGATCGAAGCGGGACACCTTATATCTTTCATCCATTTCACGTAGCGGAGCAGATGGATGATGAACTCAGTGTATGTACGGCACTTCTGCACGATGTGATAGAAGATACAGAGATCACATTTGAGGATCTTACCGGAGAATTTCCGGAAGAGGTTGTGGAGGCCTTACGTTGTCTTACAAGAGATAAGAATATGAATTATTTCGATTATATCCGGAAGCTTAGGAAGAATCCGATCGCAAAAAAAGTGAAGCAGGCTGATCTGCTCCACAATTCTGATGTAACACGTCTTTCTGACTGCGAAAATATGTCTACTGAACAGATATCACGGCTGCATGGAAGATATAAACGGGCTTTGGAGATACTTCATGATGCCAGGTGATATTATTTTCGCACAAGTCATTTATTGACTTTTATTCAGTTTTTTCATGCGCATGATCCACACAAAATATCCGTGACCTCAGATATTATTGTGGATCTTCTTAGTGGAAGTATGGATTTCTTGCATTGATCTCTATGTAGCATTTGATCGCATATTTGATAAATTCTATGATTTTTTTCATTTTATTTTCCTCCTCTTTTCTTTAACTTACAAATGCATTATAATAAACTCTCGGAAACATTACGTGCCAAAAACACAGAAAAAGTAGTCAAATATTGCGGAGAGAAAAATCCATGTTTCCAGTATACGAAGAAAAAAAGAAGAATCTCCATATTCATCTGCGGACCTCAGCCCATGCTTCACCTCATCTTCATAATTCCATAGAGTTTATCTATATCACAGAGGGAACTCTGGAGCTTGGTATGGGACAGGAGCTTTATCATATGGAAAAGGGAGATTTTGCAGTGATCTTTCCGGATGTGATCCATCACTATCAGGTGTTCTCTCCGGGAGAAAACAAAGCAGTCTATCTCTGGGCAAAGCCGGTATTGACTGGTCAGTTTGCGGATATCATTCAGAACAGCTGTCCGGAAGACCCGGTTATAAAAAAGGAGCAGGTGCATCCGGATATTGTAAATGCGGTACGGTGTCTCAGGGCAAACCGCAAGGAGAAGGATGATAATCTTGCAGTGGAACAGGCGTATGTGCAGATCTCGGGATTTGAAAGTCAGAGGACTTTTAACCGGGTATTCCGGGAACGGTACCGGATGACACCAAGAGAATACAGAACATTATATAAGGAAAAATATTTACGAGAGGAACAGACATGATCACAGTAGAGCTGGAACATTTCAGCCTTGATAAAATATGCGATTCCGGACAGTGCTTCCGGATGAGAAAGCTTGGAGACGGACATTTTTCCATGGTGGCGGGAGACCAGTATCTGGAAATGTATCAGAAAGACGGAGTGGTGGATTTCTGCTGCTCTCAGGAGGAATTTATCTGTTACTGGGTGCTTTATTTTGATCTGGATACGGATTATGAAGCTTACATGAATGCTGCTAATCCACGGGATAAATATCTGGGTGCCGCAATAAAGGCAGGAGACGGGATACGGATATTAAGACAGGATCTCTGGGAAATGATCGTTACGTTTCTGATATCTCAGCAGAACAATATCAAGCGTATCCGCAAATGTATCGAAACCATCTGCCGGAAGTACGGAGAGCGAAAAAATTCATCTGCAGGTGTGGAATACTACGCTTTTCCGACTGTAGAGGCGCTGAGTCAGGCAACGGAAGAGGAGTTAAGAGGATGCGGCCTGGGATACCGGGCAAAATATATCGCAGTAACGGCCAGGACCATTGCATCCGGTCAGATCTCCCTGGAAAAAATCTATGATATGCGTTACCCTCAGGCAAAGAAGGAGCTGATGAAACTCTGTGGTGTGGGAGAAAAGGTAGCTGAATGTATCTGCCTGTTTGCACTGCATCATATGGATGCTTTTCCCATAGATACCCACATCCGTCAGGTCATGGACGTGCATTACAAAAGAGGATTTCCTAACCGCAGATACAGAGGAATGCGTGGGATCATGCAGCAGTATATTTTTTACTATGACTTGTACTCATAGACTGCGGATGCTATCATAGGTGAAAATAAAGGAAAAATCCACGGAGGAAAAAGTAATCAGAAAATATTTACTGCGATTGAGACAACCACGTATAAAAAAGAAAGAAAACAGATATTATATCCGGGGCTATAAGGGAACGGAAGTGATCATCCGTACAGATCATGAGATCCTGAAGCGGATTGCCTACAGGCGTACCTGCGTGAAACAAGTCTGCATTCCTGGAAGATATGAAACAGAAACAAAATATATCTATACAAGAAAAGAAAACAGAAGAAGCCGCCCAGTCATAGTTCCGGGCATTCCGACCGGGAGTGAGACTGCTATGCCACGTGCCGTGCGGACAGTGCTCCATGCTCTTTCCTATGGCGGGATCGAAGTGGAGGCTTCCAGAAAGCTGGCAGATCTTAAGAAGATGGATCCTATGAGGATCTTTTACAGGACACTGGATGCGGAAGTTTATAACGGAGACTATAAAGTGCCGATCCGTCTGTTTTTTCCAACAGAAGAGGACATGGAAAACGGTGCCGCCTCCGGAAAAAAACCACCGGTGATCCTGTTTTTCCATGGCGGTGGCTGGGTTACGGAAAGTGTAGAGAATTATCAGCGGGTTTGTGCCAGAATGGCACAGTCTACCGGTCAGATCGTGGCGTCTGTTGAATACAGACTGGCACCGGAATACCGTTTCCCGGTGGGACTGATGGATTGTTATGCAGCTGCGAAGACTTTTTACACCAATCGTTTTCTTCTGAATACGGATCCGGATCGTATCACCATTATGGGAGATAGTGCAGGCGGAAATCTGGCAGCGGCTGTATGTATGATGGCCAGAGACCGCAGAGAATTTTTTCCAAAAAAACAGATCCTTATTTATCCGGCACTGAACAACTGTTATACGGAAGAATCTCCTTTTGAATCCGTAAAAACAAACGGGACCGGCTATCTTCTCACAGCGGAGAAGATGGAAGACTATCTGAAACTCTATGAGAGTTGTCCAGAAGACAGGAGGAATCCCTATTTTGCGCCGATCCTGGAGAAGAATTTTCGAAATATGCCGGATACACTGATACTTACCGCTGAGTTCGATCCTCTTCGGGATGAAGGGGAGGCATTTGGTGAAAAACTGAAGGAAGCGGGAAATCGTGTGGAAGTGCACAGGATCGCAGGTGCGTTTCACGGGTATTTTGCACTGGGGATCAAATTTCTGCATGTGCAGGAGAGCTTTGCATATGTAAATCGTTTTCTGGAAACAGAGGAACAGGAAGAAGGAAAGCATCATGAAGAACGAATATGCACAGTGGAGAAAACTTGACAATGCGGCGTTGGCGTTCCCGGCGGTGACAGGAAAGAATGACACCAGGGTATTTCGTTTTTACTGTGAACTGAAAGAAGAGATAAAAGAAGAAAACCTGCAGGAAGCCCTGGAGAGGACATTGGAAAAATATCCTCTTTTCCGTGCAGTTTTAAGAAAGGGACTGTTCTGGTTTTATCTGGAGAGACGTGATATTCCGGCAGTGGCAAAGAAAGAAGCAGGTGCACCCTGCAGCGGACTTTATATTCCGGACAAAAAAACGCTTCTTTTTCGGGTGAGCTATTATAAGAACAGGATTAATTTCGAGGTATTTCATGCGCTGACGGATGGAACGGGAGCCATGCATTTTCTGATGGAGCTGGTGAAAAATTATCTTCAGGAGACGCACCCATCCGCAGAGCTTCCGGAGCTTTTTTCGGATGAAAACATTACGGGCAGGGATATGGAGGAGGACAGTTTTTCCCAGTATTATTCCTCCGACGCGCCAAGAAAGAGAGAGTCCAAGAAGCCTGCCTTCCAGTTAAAAGGTGAGAAGCTCAGGCAGGAGGATATGAATATCACGGAAGTCTGTGTTCCGGTAAAAGAGATCCACGCCCGTGCAAAAGCGGCCGGTGTGTCGATCACGGTTTTTCTTACGGCAGTACTTATCTGGGCGATCCATGAAGAAGTGCCTCAGAATCAGGCGAAAAAGCCCATTGGTTTGATGATCCCGGTAAATTTGAGAAATTATTTTCCGTCCCGGTCTATGGCAAATTTTTTCGGATGGATCGAGATCAGCTGTTATTTTCAGCCTGATACAGCCTTTGAGGATATTCTGAGATCCGTAAAGGAGCAGTTTGCAAAGGAACTGAGTAAGGACGTGATCGAAGCAAAGCTGAATGATTTGGTAAGCCTGGAGAAAAATCCGATCCTGCGTCTGGTACCACTGGAGATCAAAACCCCGTTCCTTCTTGCCGGGACGACTCTCGGAGGGAGGTCTATCACGGCGATCTATTCCAATGTGGGGATCATCCGGATGCCGGAGGAATATCGGAAATATATTCAGAGATTCGGACTTTTTGCAAGCACGGACAGTCTGCAGCTGTGTTCCTGTTCTTTTGGAGATGAGATGGTTTTAAGCTTTACGTCCAAGATCCCCAATGGAAATATTGAGCGGAATTTTGTGGAGAGACTGAAAAATGAGCAGGTATCCTGTAAAATTCGGGAGAATGATCTTCCGGGACAAAAAGAGGAGCAGAAACAGCAGATGAAGCTTTTTGAGAGCTTTACATTTCTGTGTATTGTGCTAGCTGTGGTATGTAATCTGATCGATTATCTGCTGGATGGTCATATAGGCTGGGCCTGGTTTGTGACTGCAGGGGCGTTCTGCACCTGGCTGATGGTTTCAGTGGCTTATGTGAAGCGGCGGAATCTTCTGAAGAATGAGATGTGGCAGCTGGTGATCGCAGCTGTTGCAGGAGTGCTTTGGGATGTGTTTACCGGCTGGCGTGGCTGGTCTGTGGATTATCTGCTTCCTCTGGCTTCGCTTGCTGTGATCTGCTCCATGTGGGTGATCACTGCGGTACAGAAGCTGGAGGTGGCGGAATATATGATCTATCTTCTGGAAGCAGGAGCTTTCGGAGGAGTGATCCCTGTGATCCTGTTGGCTGCCGGTGTGGTAACGGTGCTGTATCCGTCGCTGATCTGCATATGCGTCAGTTTCCTGATGCTGATATGGCTGTTCCTGTTTAAGAGGAAAGATATGGTGCGGGAGATGCAGAAGAAATTCCGTGCATAGAAAATAAAAACAACCGTCGATCTGCAGAGGATTTTTTGAAGATCTGTCTGCAGACCGGCGGTTTTTTGATCAAATCAAGGGAGTCTCCTGCAGGGGTGCGAAAAGCAATAAGCAGTGGGGGAAACTTGCCCGATGTTCGAAGATCAGAATCCGAAGTCCTCATAGTCCTCCGGTGTAAACTTATGATAGATCATATGCTCACCCTCCAGGGACAGACAATACCGGTAGTCATCCGGGATCCCGTCTTCGAAATATACAAGATAATCAAATCCGGTTCCGGTTGTTTTTTCCATGTGTACATGGTCGGAATAAGCATGAAAAACGTCCATCACTTCATCCAGAGTACAGCCATGACGGGCAACCGTGCCTATAAAGCGTACCAGAAATTCACTCGGCTTCCGGTTTTCGTGAACGTAGTCCGAGGCCTGAGGCGGCAGGGTGATGCAGAAACGCCCGTTTTTGGAAGAAGCCGTTACTTTTCCAAGACGGTCACAGGCATGATCTGAGAATTTTTCCATTGCATGCTGCATTTCTTCTTCCGTAAGCTCTGTGCCAAGAAGACGGTTCAGAGACTGCAGCGGATAATAAAAACGGGTAACTCCGCTCATGTATCCGATCTTTACCTGTTGTTCCTGGATCATATCCAGGAGATTATTTTCCAGTTTTTTGAAATTCATTATGTTTTTCCTTTCCGAGGTCTGAAGGTTTATTGAACTGCATACATTCAGATCCCATTTTTTTCGCAGATATCATTGAGACAGCAGCGGTCGCAGTAAGGCTTTGTCCGCGCTGTACAGACTTCTCTTCCATGATTGACAAGACGGTGGCAGAGATCATTGCCTTCTTCCGGAGGGATGATCTTCCAGAGAGCCATTTCCACCTTTTTCGGATCCTTCATGTCATGGACAAGGCCGATGCGGTTGGAAAGGCGGATACAGTGAGTATCTGTTACAATGGCGGGCTTGCCGAATACGTCCCCCATGATCAGGTTTGCGCTTTTTCGGCCCACACCGGGAAGCTTCAGAAGTGCGTTAAAGTCTTCCGGCACCTTGTCGTGATACTGTTCGTGGAGAATGCGCATACAGGCGCTGATGTCCCGGGCTTTGCTTTTTCCAAGGCCGCAGGGACGTACAATGGCTTCGATCGCTTCCGGCTCTGCTGCTGCCAGGGCTGCCACATCCGGGTATTTTGCATAGAGATCCTGAACAACTACATTGACCCGGGCATCGGTGCACTGAGCTGCCAGACGGACACTTACAAGAAGCTTCCAGGCATCATCATAATCCAGTGTACAGTCTGCATCCGGATATTCCTTTTTTAAACGGCTGATAACTTCATAGGCCAGTTCCTGTGTTGTCATTTGTATATGAACCATCCTTTCAATTTCGGTTATATTACTGAATTACTACAGCCAGGATGATACCACAGCATTCGGAGAATTACAAGGTGGACAGGAGTACAGAAGCAGTGTGTGGCATTTGGAATTTTATCAGCAGAGCAATTTTGGGAATCCCCCCCAGGGGCTTGTTAATACCCTGACAATTTGGTACATTAAACGTGACCTGTGAGGGACCTGATCTCCCTCACGTGAATAGAAAAGTGCGGAGGAATCAACGTGGAAAAACTTCTCGATGAAATCGAATCTTACTGGAGCACCCGTACAGAAGGGTACTCCGAAGTGAATCATAAAGAGCTTGCAGGAACGCAGAAAAACGCATGGCTTAAGGTGCTGACCAGTCAGTTTCCGGACAAACCCAAGGAAGAGATCCGTATCCTGGATATCGGAACAGGCCCCGGATTTTTTCCTGTGATCCTGGCAGAAGCCGGATATCATGTAGATGCAGTGGATTATACGGAAGGAATGCTGGAAAAGGCAAAGGAAAATGCAGGAGATCTTTGCCGGAATATCCGCTTTTTGAGGATGGATGCACAGAAGCTGGATTTTGAGGATAATACCTTTGACGTGGTCATTTCCCGAAATCTTACCTGGAATCTGGAGCATCCTGATGTTGCTTACAGAGAGTGGGTCCGTGTACTGAAGGTAGGAGGAAGACTTCTGAATTTTGATGCCAACTGGTACGGTTATCTTTATGAGGAAGAGCAGCGTAAGGCCTACGAAAACGACCGGAAAAATGTGGAAAACAATAGCCTGGATGATCACTATCTCTGTACGGATATTGAGCGCATGGAGCGGATCGCCCTCCAGGTACCGCTGTCAAAGATCAATCGTCCCCAGTGGGATGTAAAAACTCTCCGAGAAGCAGGACTTCTTGGGATCCGCACAGACACAGAAATATGGAAAACGGTCTGGAGTGAGGAGGAGAGATTAAATTATCAGTCCACACCAATGTTTATGGTAACTGGTGTAAAGCCGGATCATTTCCTGAATCTTCCGGTTGCGGCAGGAGAAAAAACAGAAGGCTTTCTTGAGCTCGGAGATGGAGAATTTGTCCTTCCGGCAACCATCATCCGTGGAAAAGATCCTGGAAAAACCGTTCTCGTCACAGCAGGTCTTCATGCAGGAGAGTATGTGGGGATCCAGACTCTGATCGAGCTGTCGAAGCGGCTGAAACCGGAAAAGGTAAAGGGCCAGCTGGTTCTGGTAAAGGTGCTGAACCGGGAAGATTTTGAGAAGCGTGCAGGTAGCATCAGCTGGGAAGACGGAAAAAATCTGAACCGTGTTTTCCCTGGCAGAAAAGATGGCACAAAAATGGAACGACTGGCAGCGGCCATCACAGAATCCCTGATCCGGAAGGCAGATTATTATATCGATCTTCACGGCGGTGATGATTATGAGGAGCTGACTCCGTATGTATATTTTGCAGGCGTGGCAAAGCCGGAGATCGTGGAAGCTTCCCGAAAAATGGCAGAGCAGGTTGATGTCCCATATATGGTACAGTCAAATGTGAGCACAGGCGGCGCCTACAATTATGCGGCAAGTACCTTCCATATTCCGGCGGTCCTTCTGGAACGCGGCTGTATGGGAACCTGGGAACGGGAGGAAGTGGATTCCATGCGAAGAGATGTAAGAAATATCCTCTGCAGCATCGGAGCCTATAACGGAATCCGTTCCCACAGTACGTACTATCCTCTGAAAATGGATGATGTGCGTTATCAGTGCGCCAGTGTCAACGGTCTCTGGTACCCGGTGAAGAAACCAGGCGATATCGTTCATCAGGATGAGTATCTTGGAGAGATCCGTGATTATGAGGGAAATGTACAGGAAATCTGTCGTGCAGACATGGATGGTGTGATCCTTTATCAGGTATCAAGCCTTCAGGTTGTGGAAGGCGGCCCTGTGATCACCTACGGAAATATCGTAAGAGAAAAAGACGAGCGGAAAACAAGGATCGCCCAGTACTGGACCAGGCGCAGCGACAGCTTTCTGGAACAGAGAAGAGCAGAGCTTCACAGTGCACTTGCAGGCCGCTGGATGGCTGAGCTTAAGAAGTATCTGCCTGAGAAAAAGAATCTCCGGATCCTGGATGTAGGCTGCGGAACCGGATTTTTTACCATTCTTCTTGCAAAGGAAGGCCATCAGGTAACCGGGATCGATCTGACGCCGGATATGATCACTCATGCAAAGGAGCTGGCGGAGGAAGAAAAAGCAGACTGCCGGTTTATGGTGATGGATGCAGAAGCTCCGGATTTTCCGGATGAGGAATTTGACGTGATCGTATCACGAAACCTTACCTGGACACTTCCGGACGCGGAGCATGCTTATCAGGAATGGTTCCGCGTACTGAAACCGGGCGGAGTGATGATAAATCTGGATGCAAACTACGGAGCAGCAGACTTTGCGGACACTGCGGATCTTCCGGAGAATCATGCCCATCATCAGATCCAGGATGAGCTGATGCAGGAATGCGAGGATATCAAGCGGCAGCTGCCCATCAGTTCTTTTCTGCGTCCGGCATGGGATCTGGAAACGCTGAGCCGTATAGGTGTGGAAGAATTTTCCTTTGACCTTGGTATCAGCAAACGTATTTATACAGAAAAAGACGAGTTTTACAATCCGACCCCGATGTTTTTGATCTTTGCAAAGAAACAGAGGTAGGATCATGCTCAATATAAAACAGATACAATATTTTGCAGCCTGTGCCAAAACAGGCTCCTTCAGCCAGGCAGCAGAACTGCTTTTTACCACGCAGTCAAATGTAAGCAAGGTGATCCGTTCCATGGAAGACGATATGCGTACCCAGCTGTTTGTCCGTCATGCAAAGGGCATAGAGCTGACACCGGAAGGAGAGCGTGCATTTATCCATGTGCAGAGGA
The DNA here is from genome assembly GCF_039062885.1 of Blautia sp. 2227st1_G12_2227SCRN_220401. Classification (NCBI taxonomy): domain Bacteria; kingdom Bacillati; phylum Bacillota; class Clostridia; order Lachnospirales; family Lachnospiraceae; genus Blautia; species Blautia sp. 2227st1_G12_2227SCRN_220401. The sequence goes on from NZ_JBCLNI010000010.1 coordinate 26,477, forward strand.
TCCTGGAAAATATAGATGAACTGGAAATGCAGGCACAGCCACTTGCAAAAAGCAGCCTGTGTGTATGCTTTCATCCCAGCTCCTGGTTTGCGGATATCTTCGTAACGTATTATGAAGCACATAAGTGCGATGATCTTCATTATCAGGTTTACGCAGCAGATACCCATGAGATCATAAAACGTGTGAAAGGCAGACAGGATGATATGGGATTCGCCTATGTGATGCAGAATCAGCTGGCAGCGTTCCAGTATTTTCTTTCCCGAAATTACCTGGAATTTGAGCTGCTGACGGAAACCGAGGTAAATATTTATACCGGGAAGGGGAAAGCAGATACAGCAGATGAGGGAGATTTTAATATGTCCCAGCTCAGGCTGATCCAGAGATTTCCCGATGAATTTTCCCCGGATAATTACCGGAACCTTGTAGAGGAAAACGGTCATTCCGCAGTGGAGGCGGAGACAGTAGTCGTAACAAACAGTGATTATATCGTGGAACGTCTTCTTGGTTCCGGAGAGCTGTGTAATATCAGTGGTGCGGATCTTTCCGGTCGTGATCCGGGATATTCCTCCGTGAAATATACATTTCCGGGAGAAGGACAGAAACTTGTTTATGGGTGCATCTGCCGGAAAGGTGAAGAGCTCAGTGAACAGGGAAAGGATTTTCTGGGATTCGTGAAGGAAAGACTTCAGATTTCCGGAAAGTGATAAAAGAATAAAGCAAAAGACCAGGCGGGATTTTTCTGCACGGGACACAGGTTCCTGATACAGAAAAGTCCCGTTTTTTATATGGAATATACATCCATGCCAAACCCGACTGTCCAATATCCCCGTATCGGGGTTGTCCGAAAGCTGTTAAATGATAAAATAATATCAGCAGCACACTCCGCGTGCTGAACATAAAAACACTGTGATGCACATAACCTCCGCGCACTCCTATTTGTGCATACAAATGTTTTGTCGAATAATAACACGACCCTTTCAAAAGCAGTTATGGCTTTGGATGCCATAACTGCTTTTGAAATATGAACACAAATCGTTCCACGATTTGTGTTCATGAGCATGCAGCAGAGCGGAATGCGAATGTCTGCCTTACTGTCTTACATGTAAGTAAAGGGAAGTGGGAAAGGAAAATTATGAACAAAGAAAATAAACTGGTCATCCGGATCCTGAAGCGGCTCCTTCTGCTTGCTGTGGTTATGTTTCTGCTGTCTGTGGTGGTGTTCTGGCTGGCGAGACTGGCACCGGGAGATCCCCTGCAGTCCTTTTACGGAGATTCCCTGGAAATGATGACCAGCGAGGAAGTGGCTGCAGCCAGAACGAGACTGGGACTGGATCAGGGGATCGGGGTACAGTATGTAAGGTGGTTTGCCAATGCAGTCCATGGTGACTTCGGATTGTCGCTGAAATACAGGCAGCCGGTTATGAATGTGATCAAACCGCTGATCGGAAATACTCTGGTGCTGGGAGGAATTGCTTATATTGTGATCTTTATACTGGCAGTTCTGATCGCCATATTCTGTACGCTCCATGAGGATCAGTGGATCGACCGGCTGATCTGCAAGATCGGAACAGCAGCCTATTATGTGCCGGCTTTCTGGCTTGGTGTGGTACTGATCCTGATCTTCAGTGTAAATCTTGGATGGTTTCCAAGCAGCGGTGCCTATGATGTAGGAATGGCAGATAGTATCGGCAATCGTATGAAGCATATGATCCTTCCGCTGGTAGTAATGATCTTCAGCCATCTTTGGTATTACGCATATATGATACGTAACAAATTTCTGGATGAGGTGCGGAAGGATTATGTACTTCTTGCCAGATCCAAGGGACTTTCCAAAAGAAAGATCCTGTGGAAGCATTGTCTTCGAAATGTAATGCCGACAATCGTGAGTATCATGGCAGTTTCGGTACCCCACGTAACGGGTGGGACTGTAACTGTGGAAGCTGTTTTCAATTATGCGGGAATTGGAAACCTTGCAGTGGAATCTGCAAAATATCATGATTATAATCTGCTGATGATCGATGTGCTGATCACGGGATTTATCGTATTTTTAAGCAGCTTTGTTGCACAGACTGTCAATGAAGAGATCGATCCAAGAATGAAGGATTCGGAGGTGAGGGTATGGTAGCTGACCGGAAGCTTTCAGAAGCTGAGCTTTTTCGGGTAGTTGGTGCAGGGTGGAAGCAGTATGAATCTGAAAAACGGAAAAAAACATTTCGGGAAAAGCTGAAAGGGAAACCGGTATTTTCCTTGTTCCTGCTTTTTCTGATCGTTTTGGGGTGTGTATTTGCAAATGTTGTGGCAAATCATGATCCCTCAGGCTTTTATCTCCAGAATCTGAATACACCACCAGGAAAGGAATTTATCTTTGGAACGGACTCGCTTGGAAGAGATATCTATTCACTGATCTGGTATGGCGGAAGGGTTTCTCTGGTGATCGGACTTCTGGGTGCGGCGATTATTACCCTGGTCGGTGTTACCTACGGATGCATCAGCGGAACAGCAGGTCCAAAGGTGGATTCGGTTATGATGCGGTTTACGGAAATGTGCGGAAGTATTCCGACCCTTCTGCTGATCCTGATCCTGTCTGCGGTTATTCAGGCCAATGATGTGATCAGCATATCTGTGATCATCGGTATTACCGGGTGGTTTGCACTGGCACGTATTGTAAGAAGTGAAGTGCGGCAGATAAGGAACAGTGATTATGTGATGTATGCAAGACTTTGTGGAGGAAGTTTTGGATATGTGATGTATCACCATCTGATACCGAATTTTGTTTCGGCGATCATGTTTGTGGTGATCTCTTCGATAAGCAGCTGTATTACCATGGAATCTACTTTAAGCTTTCTTGGCCTCGGGCTTCCGGCAGATGTAGTCTCCTGGGGAAGTATGCTCTCACTGGCAAATAAAGCACTGATCATGAATACCTGGTGGGTGATCGTGATCCCGGGAGTTTTTCTGGTCATTACTTTAATGTGCATTACCAGTATGGGAAGCTTTGTGAGAAGTGAGGTAAATAATCATTACAGCAATCTCTGATGCAGTCAGAAAAAATATTTGGACGCAAACCGTGATAAAACATTCCGAAGTGTGGATAACCGGTTTGAAAATAAGGAAAGATGAGGAAAACAGAATGAAAAAGAGAACAGGAATCAACTATGGCAGAAAATATGCGGCGATAACGCTGGCAGCAGTGACCGCAGCATGTACAGGAGCAACTGCAGGCAGTGTGGTAACCATAGCTGCGGCAGAAGAAAACAAAACCCTGGTATATGCAGGTGAGTCAGAAAGTACGATCAATCCCCTTCTGAATAACCATGATGAACTTCCGGATCTTATTTTTTCAGGACTGATGAAATATGATGCCAATGGAAAGCCGGTAGAGGATCTTGCAGAGAGCTATACCTTTGACAAGGATACCAATACCTATACTTTTAAGCTTCGAGATGGTGTTAAGTGGCATGATGGAGAAGATTTCAATGCAGAGGATGTTGTATACACCTATAAGGAGCTTACAGAGGATGAAACCCTGGGAGCCAGTATCACCAGCAACTATCAGGACATTACAAATATTGAGGCACCGGATGATCAGACTGTGATCTTTACACTGGATCAGTATGATGCTGCCATGCTGGATTACTTTACCATGGGAATCCTTCCTGAGCATCTTCTGGAAGGAGAGGACGTGAATACCACATCCTTTAACCAGAATCCGGTGGGAACAGGCCGTTATAAATTTGAAGACTGGGATGCTACCGGCGGAATGATCACACTGAAACGAAATGAAGATTATTACGGAAAGGTTCCGAATATTGAAACCGTTGTATACCGTACAGTATCGGATGAGACTACAAAGGCAACCATGCTCCAGTCCGGCGAGGCGGATCTTGCATGGCTGAATTCCAACTATGCTTCTCAGTTCAAGGATAAGGACGGATATAATTACTGGGAGTTCACCACAGCAGATTACCGTGGAGCTGCCATGGATATGAGCACAGATTTCTGGAAGGAAAACGGAGATTCCATCGGCGTTCTGAATTATGCGCTGGATAAGGATTCCATTATTGCAGGTGTTCTTGCAGGACAGGGAGAGCCGGCATACAGCCCGATTCAGAGAAACCCTCTCGGAACAGATAAGGAAGCCAATATCTACTCCTATGATCTGGATACCTTTGCAAAGAAGATGGAAGAGCTGGGATGGAAAAAAGGTGATGATGGGATCTATGAGAGAAACGGACAGAAATTCCACTTTACCATCCAGGTACGTGATTACGAAGAAGAGCGTGTGGATATTGCCAATGTCATGTCTGATATGCTGAAGCAGGCTGGTGTGGAAATGGAAGTAAAGCTTGTTACCAAATTTGACTGGGATGCAGGATACAATGGATTTCTTGCCGGCTATGCAACACAGTTTGACCCGGATATGGCATATGTAAACTTTGTAACCGACGCAAGTGGAAACAACATGCATTATTCCAATGCAGATGTGGATAAATATCTTGAGGAAGGCCGTCACGGTGAGACTGAGGAAGCCAGAAAAGAAGCATATAGTGAATTCGAAAAGGCATATGCCAAGGCACCTGGAATCCTTCTGGTTGCTTATCTTCAGGGAGATTATGTAGGCGTTTCCGGACTTGACGGACTGGATACCACACGTGTTCTGGGACATCATTCCGTAGGTGTTATGTGGAATATTGAAGACTGGACCATTACAAAATAAGGAAAAGATCATGCAGGAAACCGTTTTGGAATTAAAAAACTATTCGGTAAGCTTTGACACACCGGACGGCGAGGTACAGGCCGTCCGGAATGTTGATCTCACGGTAAAAAAAGGAGAGATACTTTGTATCGTAGGTGAGTCCGGATGTGGAAAAACCGTTATGTGCCGTAGCGTGATGAAGCTTCTGCCACCGAATGCACATGTAAAAAGCGGAGAGATCAGTCTCTGCGGAGAGAATATCACAGCCTATAAAAGAAAAAAAATGGAAAAGCTGTGCGGAAGTAAGGTAAGCATGGTGTTCCAGGATCCTATGCTGACGCTGAATCCGACGATTCCTGTTGGCAAACAGATCACAGAGGCTATTATCAAAAATCAGAAAGTATCCAGGGATGAGGCGAAAAAAAGAGCTGTGGAAATGCTGAAGCTGGTAGGGATTCCGGATGCAGAACAGCGCTATGGCCTGCAGCCTCATTTTTTTTCCGGAGGAATGCGTCAGCGTTGTGTGCTGGCTATTGCACTGGCCTGTGATCCGGAAATATTATTTGCCGATGAGGCGACTACAGCACTGGATGCAACTGTAGAAGCAAAGATTTTGGATCTGCTTCTTGAACTGAGAGAAAAAACAGGGATCAGTATTGTGTTCATATCTCATGATCTGGGAGCTGTTGCAAGGATCGCAGACAGAGTTGCAGTTATGTATGCAGGAAAGATCATTGAGATCGGGACAGCGGAAGAGGTTTATTATGATCCCCGGCATCCTTATACCTGGGGACTTCTGTCTTCACTGCCTGTATTTGCAGGTGAAAAAGGGGAGCTGAATCCGATCCCCGGAATGCCGCCCTCTCTTTTGAATCCTCCGCCGGGAGATGCATTTGCCGTTCGAAATCCTCAGGCGCTGGCAATCGATTATGAACAGACTCCTCCGATGTTTAAAGTCAGTGATACGCATTATGCAGCCACATGGCTTCTGGATGAAAGAGCTCCGAAAATAGAAAAGCCTTCCATTTTGAAGGACAGATTACAGGAAAACAGCGGCCGTAAACAGAAACCGGATAAAAAGGAAACGTCATTTTTACAGAAAACAGAACAGAAACAGGCGCCTGTACTGATCGAAGCCAGAAATCTGAAGCAGCATTTCCGTATCCGTTCCGATTATACGATCCATGCAGTGGATGATGTTTCCTTCAGTATCCGGGAAGGTGAGATCATGGCACTGGTGGGAGAGACCGGATGCGGAAAATCCACAACAGCCAGAACGCTTGCAGGAATCTACCGGCCTACAGGCGGGGAAATCTTTTATCAGGGAGAAAGAGTGCCGGATAAAAAGGATCCTTTCGGAATGCGGAAGAAAATGCAGACTGAGATCCAGATGATCTTTCAGGATTCGGGCGCTGCACTGAATCCCCGAATGAGCATACGGCAGATCATGCTGGAGCCTGTAAAGATCAGTCGCAGGATCCGTGACAGAGAAATGCTGGAGAACAGGCTTCGGGAAATCCTGAAGGAGACAGGACTGGATGAAAGCATTCTTTCGAAAAAGCCGGGAGAGCTTTCCGGCGGGCAGAGACAGAGAGTTGCCATAGGAAGAAGCCTTCTCATGGAACCACGTCTTATCATTGCAGATGAACCGATCGCATCGTTGGACATTTCTATCCAGGCACAGATCGTCATGCTTTTTAAAAAGCTTCAGCAGGAAAAAAGATTTTCTTTTCTTTTTATTGCCCATGATCTGTCCATGGTACGTTTTTTAAGTGATACAACAGGCGTGATGAAAAACGGAAAGCTGGTAGAAATGGCACCTACAAAAGAGCTTTTTGAAAATCCGCAGCATCCTTATACACAGTCCCTGCTTTCTGCGATCCATATCCCGGATCCGCTGGAAGAGAGAAAACGAAGGCTGATCGAGTATGAAGAGCCACAGTCTCTGGGAGAGGGCTGGAAAGAATTATCCGCATGTCACTGTGTGAGAATATAAGAGCATAATGGAATACATATGCATGACAAAATGGAATATGAAAAATCCCCCCGCCGGGGTTGTGGCAGAACAGCCGTGTTGTTAAACTTTTGTTATTCGAAATACTGAGAAACAAAGTGCGGAGAGGAAAATATGGGAAAATATATAATAAAACGGTTGCTGCAGCTGATCCCGGTCCTGATCGGGATCACATTTCTTTCTTTTGCCATGATGCGGCTTGCCGGCGGAGATGCAGTAACTTATATGTATGAAAATGCAGGCTCTGCAGTATCCCAGGAGGTCATTGATAAGGCAAAGGCAGAATATGGCCTTGATAAACCATTCCTTGTACAATATGCTGCCTGGTTTGCGGGAATGGCAACCGGAGATATGGGAGAGAGCTATGTGTCTCACAGAGATGTCTATGAAACCTTTATTTCAAAGCTTCCGGCAACGATGATGCTGACTCTGTCATCGATCCTTCTTACGATTGTTCTTGCGATCCCGTTGGGAATCCTGTCAGCAGTAAAGCACAACAAATGGGTAGACTATCTGATAAGATTTTTAAGCTTTATCGGCAATTCCATGCCGAATTTTTTTGCTGCCATGGTCCTGATGTATTTTCTGTCCATCAGGCTGGGCGTTTTACCGGTAGTCACAAATACAGATCTCGGACAGAGTATTATTCTGCCGACACTGACACTGGCAATCTCCATGGCTGCAAAATATACCAGACAAGTGCGTGCCACGGTTCTGGAAGAACTGAATAAGGATTATGTGACCGGAGCCCGGGCAAGAGGGATCCGCAGTCGTGTGATCATCTGGAAGAGTGTAATGAAGGCTTCCATGCTGACGATCATCACACTGCTGGCTCTGTCCATCGGCAATCTTCTGGGAGGAACTGCCATTGTGGAAAATATCTTTATGTGGGATGGTGTCGGAAAACTGGCGGTAGATGCGATCACCATGCGTGACTATCCGATCATCCAGGCTTATGTGGCATGGATGGCGGTTATTTATGTTCTGGTAAATCTGGTGACAGATATTATTTACCACTATCTGGATCCGAGAGTACGACTTGGAGGTGACAGAGCATGAGTGGAAAAAATAATATCACAGTCCGGAAGCAGAAGATCCGGAAAAATCATACAAAAGCAAAGCTTGTCTTTTTTCTTGTGCTTACAGCATTGCTTCTGTTTGTAGCGGCATTTGCAAAATATCTCTGCCCTTATGATCCTTATGTCCAGGATCTGGCACTTGCCCAGAAACCGCCGGGACCGGAGCATCTGCTCGGGACAGACCGTTATGGAAGAGATATGCTTTCCCGTGTGATCATAGGAAGTACGACCAGTATTTATGCAACGCTGCTCCTGGTTGCGGCGATCACTGTGGTGGGAACGGCTATTGGTATTTTCTGTGGCTGGAAGGGTGGCAAAGCCGATACCGTTCTGATGCGTATATCCGATCTGTTCCTGGCTTTTCCGGGACTGGTATTTGCCCTGGCAGTAGCAGGTGTTCTGGGAGGCGGTATCCAGAATGCGATCATTGCCCTGGCAGTGATCAGCTGGCCGAAGTTTGCAAGACTTGCCAGAGGGCTTACTCTGACTCAGAAGGACTCCGCATATCTTATGGCGGCGAAGCTTTCCGGAAACAGTACAGGAAAGCTTCTGTTCAAACATATCCTTCCCAATATCGCAGGCCCCATCCTTGTTACCTCAGTTCTTGATATCGGAACCATGATGATGGAGCTGGCAGGACTTTCCTTTCTCGGGCTTGGGGTAAAGCCTCCAATGGCAGAATGGGGAAGTATGATCAACGATGGAAGAAGTATGCTGCAGATTTCACCGTGGATGGTACTTGCGCCGGGAATGGCGATTTTTATTACAGTAATGATCTTTAATCTTCTGGGAGATACGATCCGGGATTATATGGATCCTAAGGAACGAAACAGGAGAAAAGGATAACAGGCACTTATAAATAAACATAACAGAGAAAGTGAGAGCGGAGATTATGAAGAAAAAGATTCTGGCAGCAGTGCTTGCAGCGGCAATGGTCATGAGCATGACAGGCGTTTCGGCAGCAGCAAAAAGCAAAGAAAAGAGTGAAGGAACTACCTTTATTTACGGAACCACTGGATACAGTGAAGAAATGGGAGATGCAGGATTAAACCCTCACGACAATTATTCCGGATGGAGCTGTCTTCGTTATGGCGTAGGAGAAACACTGTTTAAGTACAATGACAACATGGAGATAGAGCCATGGCTTGCTACAGACTATGAATTTACAGACGATAATACAGTAAAGATCACCCTTCGTGACGGTGTGAAATTTTCCAGCGGAAGGACCATGGATGGAGAAGCGGTAAAGGAATGCCTGGATGATCTGATCGCAAACCATGACCGTGCACCTTACGATATGAAGATCGATAAGATCGAAGCAGATGGAATGACAGTAACGATCCATACTTCCGAACCATGTCCGGCACTGATCAATTACCTCGGTGATCCGTATGGTGCTATCATTGATATGGATTATGGCGTACAGGGAGAGGGCGGCTCTGCAAATGTGGCAGGAACAGGCCCTTATGTTGCAACAGAGGTATCTCCAACAGAGATTAAGCTGGTAAAAAATGAGGATTACTGGGGCGGAGATGTAAAGGTAGACAACGTTATCGTAAAATCCTTCTCAGACGGAAGTGCCCTGACAGCAGCATTACAGACAGGCGATATACAGGGAACCTATGGACTTCAGTATGATAACTATGCGCTTTTTGACGGAAATCCGGACTATCAGATCAGCTCTGTAGCAACAAGCCGATGCTTCTTCGGACAGTTTAATATGAAGTCTGAACTGATGCAGGATCAGAATGTGAGAAAAGCCATTGAGATGGGAATCGATAAGGACGGCTTCTGCAGTGTGATCATGGAGGGACGAGGTGTTCCGGCAGTGGGAGCCTTCCCAAGCAGCTTTTCCTATGGAAACGATGCAGTAAAGGCACCGTCCTATGATCCGGAAGAGGCGAAAAAGCTTCTGGAAGAATCCGGATGGACAGATACGGATGGAGATGGCTATGCAGATAAGGACGGAAAGAAGCTGTCCATCACATGGCTGACCTATCCAACCCGTCTGGAACAGCCTAAGCTTGCAGAATATGCACAGTCCACTTTAAAGGACATCGGAATTGAGGTCAATGTTAACAATACAGCAGATCATGCGACGTATGCGAAGAACGGAGAATTTGATGTATATGTAAGCTCGCTTACAACTGCACCTACCGGTGATCCGGAATATTTCTTCACAAGTACAGTTGTATCTGACGCAGCCAAAAATTATGGCAAATACAGCAATTCGGATCTGGATGATATCGTAGCAAAGCTGCATGAGACCTTCGATACAGATGAGAGAGGCAAGCTTGCTGTGGAAGCACAGCAGACCATTCTGGATGATGATGCGTATTTCTTTGTTTCTCATTTGAATATGGGACTTGTGTCAAAGTCAAATGTATCAGGGCTGACTGCTCACCCATGTGATTATTACGAGATCACGGCAGATCTGGAAGTGAAATAAGATGGAATCATTGTTGAAGCTTGAGCATGTGACGATCTGCTACAACGGAGAGCCGGTTGTACATGATGTGGATCTGGAACTGAATAAAGGGGAGATCCTGGGGGTGGTAGGCGAATCCGGAAGCGGAAAAAGTACCATCATCAAGGCAATCATGGGACTTCTGGGAAATGAAGGCATGGTGACAGAAGGGGATATCTGGTACAAAGGAAAAAATGTGGTGGATATGCCGGAAAAAGAATTACGCAGACTTCTGGGTCCTGAGATCGCCATGGTCTTTCAGGATTCAGGGGCAGCCCTTTGTCCCATCCGCACCGTAGGCGATCAGATCTATGAGAGTATGCGGGAGCATGAAAGGATCAGCCGTAAGGAATGTGCGGAGCGTGCCGTCCGGATGATGGCTAAGATTGGCCTCAAGGATGGGGAACGTGTTTTGCAAAGCTATCCCTTTGAATTGTCCGGCGGCATGAATCAGCGTGTGGGAATCTGTATTTCCATGCTGCAGAATCCATCGCTTCTTCTGGCAGATGAGCCTACCAGTGCCCTGGATGTAACCATACAGAAACAGGTAGTTGAGGAAATGCTGCTGATGCGTGAGGAATACGGAACAGCCATGATCGTTGTCACACACAACATTGGTGTGGTGGAAAAAATGGCAGATAAGGTTCTGGTACTGAAAAACGGAAAGGTGAGGGAATACGGAAAAACAGCTCAGGTTCTGACAGATCCGGAGGATCCCTATACAAAAGAGCTTATGAGTTCGGTACCTCGTCTGAAACGTACAGGTACCGGAAATGGAGGCAGATGATGACAGAAAATAAAAACATTCTGGAAGTACATCATTTGAAAAAAAGCTTCACCACCGGTAAAAAATCCTTCACGGCTGTAGAAGACATAAGCTTTTCTCTGAAAACGGGGGAAGTATTAGGAATCGTAGGGGAATCCGGCTCAGGAAAAAGCACTGTGGCGAAGATGATCACACATCTGACAGAACCCACCGCCGGAGAGATTTTTCTCATGGAAAAGGATATCACACATGCAAGGGGAAAAAATCTCCGGGAAATCTACCGGGAAATGCAGATGATTTTTCAGACACCGGCAGAATCCTTTGACCCCAGATGCACTCTTGGGGACGGAATCGGGGAAAGTCTCCGGAATATGGGGATAAGTAAGAAGGAAACCAGGAACCGTGTGGAAAAGCTTCTGCTTACCTGCGGACTGACTCCGGAATATGCAGATCGGTATCCCCATCAGGTCAGCGGAGGAGAGTGCCAGAGAGCGGCTATTGCCAGAGCTTTGGCTGTGGAACCCAGAGTGCTGATCTGTGATGAAGCAACCAGCGCCCTGGATGTGACTGTGCAGAAACAGATCATGGAGCTGCTTCAGAAGTTAAAAAAAGAAAACCAGCTGTCCTTTCTTTTTATCTGCCATGACCTGGCCCTTGTCCAGCTGTTCTGCGACCGGGTGATCGTGATGCATGACGGACATGTGGAAGAGGAAGGGACACCGGAAGAGATCATTGAGCATCCGAAGACAGAGTATACGGAGCAGCTGATCCGGTCAGTGCTGTGATAATGACAGATAAAAACAAAAGAACGAAGCCCTCAGTAGTGTGAAGACTGAGGGCTTTTTTGCAGGTTACACGTTGACGCATTTTCCCTCACCCGATATAATTAAAAAAGAATCGAAACCGGATGAAAACGGAATAAATATAGAGGAGACCACGAAAAATGGCAGAAAATTTACAGATCAGACTGGCAGATCCCGGTGAGGCGGATCGTCTGGCAGAGATCGAGGCAATCTGTTTTCCACCTGCGGAGGCAGCAAGTCATGAGGAAGTTGTGAAGCGTATGGGAGCATTCCCGGAGAATTTCGTTGTAGCAGTAAAGGATGAGCAGATCGTAGGCTTTATCAACGGAGGAACCACAGATAAACCAGTACTCCCGGATGAATTTTATCATGATATCACGCTTCACAGAAAGGACGGGGACATCCAGACGGTATTCGGACTGAATGTGATCCCGGAATACCGTCATCAGGGGATCGCCGGAGAGCTTGTGGAATATTTCAAGGAGCTTGCGAAAGAGCGCGGAAAAAAAGCTCTGATCCTTACCTGCAAGGAGCATATGATCCCATTCTATGAGAGCCACGGACTGAAGAAGCTGGGTGTGGCAGATTCCTGTCATGGCGGAGCAACCTGGTATGATATGCAGATCTGGTTCTGAGAAATGAAGACAGTAACAGAAGAAAAAAGAAGAGTCAGCTGCAAAAACAAAGGTCAGCTGAATAAGAAACCAGAGGAAAAATAAATGAGAATACGAATGTACAATGTGGGGTTCGGAGACTGTTTCTGTATCCGTGACAGAAAAAGCAGCCTGCTTGTGGATTTCGGGGCAGCCAACAGCAAGATCGAAGGGCGGCCACGGAGAGAGGTTTTTGATGTGATCATCTCAGATCTTACCACTATCCGCAAAAAAAATCTGCTTCTGACACATTTTCATCCGGACCATGTTTCCGGATTGCTTTATATGATGCGTTACCGAAGAGATGCCTACGAATTTGAAAAGATCTATCTTCCGGATGTATTTTCCAGTCCGGAAATGAAATACACACTGGCGCTTCTGCTCCTTGCGGATGTGACAAAAAAGGCCAGCCTTCCCGGAAGACGTGTCAGCCTTTTTGCCCTTGCAGAAGCTCTTTGCGCCAGAAGGGTAAAGATCGACCTTTTATCCAGAGGCTCAGAGTTTGAGGGAAAATATACAGCGCTCTGGCCGGATCTCAGGGAAGTCAGCCGGGAAACGGAGGGCGTATTTAATTCCCTGATCGAGAATCATGAAAATGCAATGACCGAGCTTGTGAACATTGCGGAGGAGGTACGTCAGCTGTTCCTGTCCATGACAGAGGAGATGCCGGAAGCAGAGCAGAAATCTGCTCCACTGTCTGAGGCATCTTTGGTGGAAGAGGATACAGAGGAATCCGAGCGCTCTTTGACAGGACAGACAGAGCCTGGTGGGGAAAACGAAGGATATACGCAGGAGAAGCTGGAGCTTATAATGGAAGATACAGGCGCAGCAGCTGAGGATACAGCAGAGGTTCCGGAAGAAGCCGAAAAAGAGAGAGCACGTCGCCTTAAACCGGAAAAGCTGGAAAAGAAATTCCGTGAATTACAGGCAACCGAAGAATTTCAGGCACTTCTGGAAAGTGCGGAAAAACAGGGGCATTTTCTGCGTCAGTTCCGCCACAAGATCAGTCTGGCATTTCAGAATACTGGCGACGGAGAGCTGAATCTTCTGTTTACCGGAGATGTACAGCCACAGTACATGAGGATGATCGCAGAAAACTATGATGGGAGGATTCCGCTTCATGAGCATTACTGGTGTATCAAGGTACCACATCATGGTACGGAATCCCATTTCTTTGATTTCAGCAGCTTCTCCCCGGAGAATATGATGATCCCCAACGGAGCCTACTACGACAACAGCAAGAAGAAATCCAAGAATCAGCGCACTTCCATGCAGTATGGCGGTTTATTTTATATTAATGACGCGCATATGTATTGTTCCAACTGTGACTGCTGTGACAGCTATGAGAACGGATGCTCCTGCAGGGAGTATGATGTGATATCACCATCGTATTATAAAGATATCTGATCATGTTACAGATGGATTTCTGTTGAGTTATATACGATCCGGTCATTCATGCAGACAAAGAAGACGGTAATTTCTTTGTCTGCGTTTTTGTTAAAAAGACAGGATGTACATGTGGACAGAGGAAAAGAGATACAGGAGGAAAAGTTTTGAAACAGATCGCAGACCTGCACATACATTCCAGATATTCCATGGCAACCAGCAAAGATGGCACGCCGGAGATGCTGGATCTCTGGGCGCGGAAAAAAGGGATTACACTCCTTGGAACCGGAGATATGACACATCCCATCTGGCGGCAGGAGTTGAAGGCGAAGCTGATCCCTGCAGAACAGGGACTGTTCCGGCTGAAAGATGAATATGTTTTGCCGGAGGCGTCACGCTATCCTGAAAAAGCACCCAGATTTGTATTGTCCGGTGAGATCAGTTCCATCTATAAAAAAGGCGGAAAAACCAGGAAGGTGCACAGCTTGATCCTGCTTCCGGGATTCAATGAGGCAGATGCTTTTGCCGCAAGGCTGGAAAAGATCGGAAATATCCATTCAGACGGACGTCCTATCCTTGGCCTGCCCTGTCATGATCTTCTGGAGATCATGCTGGAAGTCAGTGAGGAAGGCATGTATATTCCGGCGCATATCTGGACGCCACATTTTTCCCTGTTTGGGGCAAAGTCCGGTTTTGATACCATAGAAGAGTGCTTTGAGGATCTGACTCCGTACATTCATGCACTGGAAACCGGACTGTCCTCAGATCCAGTGATGAACTGGCAGATTTCGGCGCTGGATGGATATCAGCTGGTATCACACTCTGATGCACATTCCCCGTCAAAACTTGGACGGGAAGCAGATCTTCTGGATATTGAGCTTTCCTACCGGGGCTTGTGGAATGCGGTGCAGAAGGGAGAAGGACTTACGGGCACCATCGAATTTTTTCCGGAAGAGGGAAAGTATCATTATGACGGACACCGGAAATGCGGCGTCTGCCTGAGCCCGAGAGAGGCAGAAAAGTATAATGGTATCTGTCCGGTGTGCGGAAAGAAACTGACCATGGGTGTGGATCACCGGATCCTGCAGTTATCTGACCGTGACGAGAGTTCAGCGGCCATGCCGGAAAGCGGCCGCCCATATGAAAGCCTGATGCCGCTGCCAGAGGTGATCTCCGCCTGCGTGGGATTTTCCACGGCAAGCAAAAAAGTTCAGGGACAGTACGAGGCTCTGCTTGAGAAACTAGGTGCAGAATTTACCATATTGAGAGAGGTTCCGCCGGAAGATATCCGAAAAGCCGGCGGAGAAGTTCTGGCGGAAGGCATCCGGCGGCTCCGTGCAGGAGAAGTGTTGCGGAAACCGGGATCTGACGGAGAATATGGAAAAATAGAATTGTTTTAAGCGAAGCAGGTAAGTCCTCTGCGGGATTGCGAATATCGGCTTGATCCAATTAAGAAAATTTCTGAAATGGTGTGAAAAGAAGCAGCTGTTAAATATTTATGTATTGTGAAGAGTATTGCCGGTCATAGCGTGAGCTGCAAAAGGTAAAAGGCGATAATGATAAAGGATTGGAGCAGGATAGAGATCATGAAAGAAAAAATCGGCATTATATCAGACACTCACGGTCTTTTGCGGCCGGAGGTACTGGAAATCTTAAAAGACTGCAAATACATTCTTCATGCCGGAGATGTCAATAAAGATGAGATCCTGGATGTACTGCGTTCCATGGGGAATCTCTATGTGGTCCGTGGAAATAATGATAAAGACTGGGCGGAAAATCTCCGCACCAGTCTAAGCTTTACCATTGGCGGCGTAAAATTTTTTATGGTTCATAACAAAAAAGACGTTGCGTGGGAGCTGGGGGACACACAGGTGGTCATCTTCGGGCATACTCACAAATATTTTGAGAAGATGATCGATGGCAGACTGTGGCTGAATCCGGGAAGCTGTGGAAGAAGCCGCTTTGGCGGAGAGGTTACCATGGCGGTGATGACTGTGGAGGATGGCAAATATCAGGTGGAAAAAATCATTTTGGCGGAAAATTCCAGGAAATGATCATAACCCTGTTTATAGATCCTTTTATGCAGAGCTGTTTCTGTAGATTACTGGAATACGCTGATGCATAAAAGGATTTTTTGTATTTTATTGGATACAATCCTTGTAATTTTGGATTTGTAGCGTATAATAAAAAAACGTTTAAAACAAAAGTGGTCTTACCACTTTTGAAAAATTCGTTTGAGCGCAGACTTTGAACGCAGCTGCGTTCATGAGTATGCAGTAAAGCAAAATGTGAATATGCGCTTTACATGAATCAGGAGGGATGCAACATGAAGCATGTGCAACAGTTCAGCATCATCCTGTTGATTTCCGTCATTGGAGAATTACTGAAAACCTTTCTTCCACTTCCGGTACCGGCCAGTGTCTATGGATTGATCATTATGCTGGTGGCTTTGCTCACAGGTATTCTGAAGCTGGATCAGGTCAAAGGTGCGGCAGATTTTCTGGTTGAGATCATGCCGGTGATGTTTGTGCCGGCTGGTGCGGGACTGATCACAGCCTGGAGTACTCTGAAACCGATCTGTGTACCGGTTCTCATCATGACGTTTATCAGCACGGTGATCGTAATGGTCGTAACAGGAAAAGTAACACAGGGAGTGATCCGTATGGGAAAGAGAGGAACTGAAAAATGATGGAATTCATAAAAAACTCCGCATTTTTCGGAGCAATGATAAGTCTGATCGCCTATGAGATCGGTCTGATCCTGAAAAAGAAGTTTAAAATGGCGATCTTTAATCCGCTTTTGATCTCGATCATCTGTGTTATTGGTGTTCTTTTGATCTTCCATATTGATTATGATGATTATAATGAAGGTGGAAAATATATCAGCTATCTGCTGACCCCGGCAACAGTCTGTCTGGCAGTGCCCCTTTATGAGCAGATCCATCTGCTGAAAAAAAATCTCAAGGCAGTGGCTGCCGGGATCTTTTCCGGAACGCTGGCCGGGCTTTGCAGCATTCTGCTTATGGCGAAATTGTTTGGCTTTGATCATCAGGAATATGTCACCATGCTTCCGAAGTCTATCACAACTGCTATCGGAATGGGTGTTTCCGAGGAGCTTGGCGGTATCGTGACCATCACCGTTGCTGTGATCATCATCACAGGAGTTCTGGGAAATATGATCGCAGAGGTTGTCTACAAGATCGCAAAGATCGAGGAGCCGATTGCAAGAGGTCTTGGACTTGGAACATCTGCCCATGCTATCGGAACAGCCAAAGCCATGGAGCTTGGCCCGGTAGAAGGAGCCATGAGCAGCCTTGCCATTGCCGTAGCCGGATTGCTTACGGTTATAGGTGCGTCTGTGTTTGCGGGAATGATGTAAAAGCAGATATCATAGGATTTCAAATGCCCTTTCAAAGTGTTACATTTTACAAGTCTGTCGTTTACGGCAGGCTTTTTTTGTGGATCTTAAAGACGAACATATTTTTGTATAAAATAAACAAATGTTCGGAAAAACCATATTTGTACCGTTTTATTGGACTAAAAATGAGCTATAATGCAAACATACAGAAAATATGTTTGGAAAATATGTTCGATAAATCGTGAGACGAACATAGGACAGGGAGGATGGATCTTATGTGGAATACAGAGAGCAGCAGGAAGGCAGTATTGGCAGAAGGAAGATATGTGGAAGCTGAGAACGGACATTGCGGCAGACAGAAGCTTTCCTCAGGAATGGCAATGGTACTGGGCGCACTTCTTACAATGGAGATCATGCTTGGCGGGGCGATGCTGTTTAATTTTGATTTCCGCGGAGCAGATATCGTTGCTGTTGTATTGTCATTCATGGTATTATATTTTGCAGTGGTAGCATCACTGACAGACAAGTAGCAGAACGGAGGAGAAAGGATGCCAAGGGTCTTTAACCAGAAGATTAAAATTTTATATCTGATGCGCATTTTTCTGGAGCAGACGGACGAAGAGCATCCGATGTCTGTGAAGGAGCTGATCGCCTATCTGAATAGTCTGGGGATCAGTGCAGAGCGTAAGACTGTCTATGATGATATTGAAACCCTGCGGAATTTTGGAATGGATATCCTGAACCGGCGGGAGCACCCGGCCGGTTTTTATCTTGCCAGTCGGGAATTTGAGCTTCCGGAGCTGAGACTTCTGGTGGATGCAGTACAGTCCTCCAGATGTATCACCAATGGGAAATCCCGACAGCTGATCAGGAAGCTGGAGAGCCTTGCCAGTGTTTATGAGTCCAGACAGCTGCGGCGACAGGGATTTGCAGAGAACCGTATCCGGACTATAAACGAGAATGTGTATTACAGTATTGATATGATCCAGCGTGCATTAACTGAGGACAGGCAGATTTCTTTTCAATATTGTGAATGGACTGTGGAGAAGAAGCTGCGTCCGGAGAATGAGGGAGAACGATATTCGGTCAGTCCCTGGGGACTTGTATGGCAGAATGAGGAATATTATCTGATCACTTACGACGAGAAGTGTGGAAGGGTTAAGCAGTATCAGGTAGATAAGCTCCAGCAGATCCGTATAGAGAAGGAGGTGCGACGCGGCAGAGAATTTTTTGAGAATTATGATATAGGGGAGCTGACATCCAGGACCTTCGGGATGTTTGGCGGCAGAGAAGTAACCATATGTCTGGAAGCACATAACCGCTTGGTCGGGGTGGTGCTGGATCGGTTTGGCAGAGATATTATGATACACAGGAAGGATCCTGAACATTTCAAAACACTGGTTCGTGTAAATATCAGTGACCAGTTCTTTGGCTGGATAGCCAGTCTTGGCCCGGATGCGGTGATCGCGTCACCGGATGAGGTTCGCGATAAGTACCGGGAATTTCTTGAGAAAAGTCTTTCTAATTACAAATGATAAATATATGATAAAGAAAATCTGTATATAATAAAGATTCAGGAAAATTCGCTCCTGAGTCTGCAGGTTTTCAACAGAAATAATATATAAAAAAATAAATGAAAACAGACAAAAATGAGAAAAATCATATAATAGCTGCATCTGAAATATAAAAATAATATAGATAGCATATATAAAAAAGATAATAGACATCGCGATGCTTAAGTGCTATAATGCTTTCGACTCTTAGGAGGGAATAAATTTTGCCATTTCAGGCAGATTACGGACGGTGAAGATATGACTGTAAAAGCAAGAATGCTGAAGCTTCTGGAGCAGCACGAGAATGAACTGATATCCGGAGAGGCGGCAGCAGCAGAACTAAACTGCACACGGGCAGCCATCTGGAAAGCTGTGAAATCCCTTCGTGAAGAGGGATATACCATAGAAGCTGGACCAAACAAAGGCTATGTGCTTCGAGGAGGCAGCCGTTTATCGGAAGAAGGAATACGGCTTTACCTCGATCATCCGGATGTCCCTGTAAAAATATACAGAGAACTGGATTCTACAAACCGGGCAGCCAAGGAGGCTGCATTTTCAGGAGAAGCAGGTCATGGTGCACTGATACTGGCGCGCAGACAGAAAAGCGGAAGAGGCCGAAGAGGCCGAAGTTTTTATTCTCCTGAAAATGCAGGACTTTATATGAGTATCGTTCTAAGACCTGACCGAACTCTGAAGGAAGGACTCCTGATCACTACAGCGGCGGCAACTGCAGTGTGCCGTGCAGTGAAGAAAATCTGCGGGATCGACCTTGGGATCAAATGGGTCAATGATCTGTATTTTCATAATAAGAAAGTGTGTGGGATACTGACAGAGGCTGTTACAGACTTTGAAAGCGGGAACATTGAGTTTGCAGTTGTAGGAATTGGTTTGAATCTGTATATGCCGGAAGATGGGTTTCCTGAAGATATACAGGAAACGGCTGGAGCATTATTTGAAAACAGGAATGACGCAGAGCATATAAACTGCAGTATTCTTGTGGCGGAGATCGTCAATCAGCTTCTCATGGAAGTGGAGACTCCGGGACTTTCCAGAGAATATACAGAAAATAATATCATTCCTGGAAACATGATCGTGATCACAGACGGACAGTGTACAAGGGAAGCTTATGCAGAATCCATAGCACCAGATGGAAGGCTTCTTGTGAGAGAACAGGATGGTTCAGAAACCCTGCTTTCTTATGGAGAAGTATCTGTACGCAGGAAGTCGGATCAAGGTTAATTGAAATGAATTGTATATTTTGTATAAAAAACAGATTCTTTTTTGTGCAAAACAGGCAAAAATAATATTGACATTCTGGAAATGCGGAGTAAAATAAAGTCAACTACAAGGCGTGGTCATACCAATTATAAAAAGATACGATCAGCGCCAAGAGAAAAGGAGGGAGAAAAACGGGAGATTTATCAAGTACACTGGCAGAAGAACTAAACAGTAAGACAGCCTTTACCATTCCGGCGTTTGGTGGAATACCAATTGCAGAATGCGTGGTAGTCACATGGGTCATCATGGCGGTTCTTGTGATTCTGTCTCTGATCTTAGTTCGGAATCTCAGTGTGGAAAATCCGGGTAAGAAGCAGCTGCTTCTGGAGACCGGGGTAAGTTTTCTTCAGGATTTCTTCATGGGTATCCTTGGAGAAGAAGGCAAACAGTATGTGCCTTATTTGATGTCAACCGTAATTTACATCGGAATAGCCAATATCGCAGGCGTATTTGGTTTTACACCACCAACGAAGGACATGAATGTTACCATTGCGCTGGCGCTGATGAGCATTATTCTGATCGAGTATGCAGGCTTTCATAAAAGGGGACTGAAGGGTTTCCTGAAAAGCTTTGCGGAGCCGGTTCCGATCATGCTTCCGATCAACATTCTGGAAATAGCGATCAGACCTACATCTCTCTGCATGCGGTTGTTCGGTAATGTTCTGGGAAGCTTCGTAGTTATGAAGCTGCTGGAGTTTGTTTGTCCGGCCATTCTTCCCATACCATTCAGCCTGTATTTTGATTTCTTCGACGGATTCATACAGGCGTATGTATTTGTATTCTTAACATCCTTGTTCATTAAGGAAGCAATTGAGTAGTGAAGCGGAAGATCCGCTTGATCTAAAAATGAAAAAAATTGTATTTTACAGGAGGAAAAAACTATGTTAATCGCAATTGGTGCAGCTATCGCAGTTCTTACAGGTATTGGAGCAGGTATTGGTATCGGTCTTGCAACATCTAAAGCAGTAGAAGCTATCGCAAGACAGCCAGAGGCAGAGAGCAAGATCAGTAAAGCACTTCTTCTTGGATGTGCTCTTGCAGAGGCAACAGCTATTTACGGTTTCGTAATCGGTCTTCTGATCATCATCATGCTTGGCTAATAGGTAAAGACGAGATACTAATTCAGGATTAAGAGAGGCAGGTGGACCAGGTGATTAAAATTGATATCAACCTTGTCTTTACTATTATAAACCTGATCGTTCTTTATCTTTTAATGAAGAAGTTCCTTTTCGGCCCGATCATTGGTGTTATGGAGAAGAGAAAAGCTATGATCGATGAGCAGTTTGCTTCAGCAGAGAAGACAACTACTGAAGCAAACCAGCTGAAAGGACAGTATGAGGATGCACTGAAATCTGCGAAGGAGGAATCCTTCAGTATTGTAGAGCAGGCTAAGGACGAGGCAAAAGTACAGGCAGACAGCATCGTGAAGAGAGCTAATGATCAGGCTGGTCAGATTCTTGAGAAAGCAAGAAGAGATATCAGCACTGAGCAGGAAGCTGCTATGAAAGCGATGGAAGGCAAAGTGGCTGAGCTGGCAATGGATGCAGCATCCAGAATCATGGGAAAAAAGAACGACGAAGCACAGGATATGTCCCTATATGACCAGTTTTTAGAAGGAGCAGGTGATCCTCATGACAGAGACGTCCATTAATTATGCAAAAGCATTATACGGTCTTTCTGTCCCGGGGGAGGCAATCTGCGAAACAGGAAGGATTTTTAAGAATACACCTGAGATAGGTAAGATGCTTGAAAATCCACTTGTTTCCCTCAAAGAAAAAGAACAGGTAATAGAGCGGGTTTTTCCGCAGGAAATGAAGAGTTTTCTTAAAGTAACGTGTAAGTATCAGAAGATTGACAGAATCGGAGAGATCCTTGAAGCTTATGATGCTTACAGCCGGGAACAGAAAGGAATTCTCAAGGCAGAGCTTCTTTATGTAACACGTCCTGCCGAAGAGCAGGAAAATAAGATGAAGGAGTTTCTCCGTAGCCAGTTTTCTGCCAGAGAAGTGGAACTTACCCTTACAGAGGATAAAAGCCTTGTAGGTGGATTTGTTCTCAGGGCAGGAGATCGTGAGTACGACTGGAGCCTCATCGGACGTTATAAGAAACTGAAACAGAAATTAACCCGGAGGTGAAATTGAATTGGGTGCAATAAATCCAGATGAAATCATTTCGATTCTCAAGGAAGAAATAAAGAACTATGACGAAATCAGCAAGGACCAGGAAGTAGGCACTGTCATCTCCGTGGGAGATGGTATCGCAACTGTTTATGGCATCGATCATGCCATGTACGGTGAGGTCGTGACCTTCGAGAATGGTCTGAAAGGTATGGTACAGGATGTCCGTGCCAACAGCATGGGATGTATTCTTTTCGGAAAGGATACAGGAATCAAGGAAGGCACCAAGGTTGCCAGAACTGGCAAGCAGGCAGGTATTCCGGTAGGGGATAAATTTATCGGAAGAATCGTGAACGCACTTGGTGAGCCTATTGATGGAAAGGGAGAGATCCAGGCAGAGGAATATCGCCCGATCGAGAACCCGGCTCCTGGAATCATCGACCGTAAGTCTGTAACTGTACCTCTGGAAACAGGAATCCTTTCCATTGATTCCATGTTCCCGATCGGCCGTGGACAGCGAGAGCTGATCATCGGCGACAGACAGACAGGTAAAACATCCATCGCAACCGATACGATCATCAACCAGAAAGGTAAGGATGTGATCTGTATCTATGTTGCCATTGGACAGAAAGCTTCTACCGTTGCAAAGGTAGTTTCCAATCTTGAAAAATACGGTGCAATGGAGTATACAACCGTATTCTCCGCAACAGCCAGCGACTGTGCACCGCTTCAGTATATTGCTCCTTATGCTGGTACTGCTCTTGCAGAGTATTTCATGTATCAGGGTAAAGACGTACTGATCGTATATGATGATCTTTCCAAGCATGCAGTGGCATATCGTGCATTGTCACTTCTGCTTGAGCGTTCTCCGGGACGTGAGGCATATCCTGGTGACGTATTCTATCTTCATTCCAGACTTCTGGAGCGTTCCAGCCGTCTGAGTGAAGAGGCAGGCGGCGGATCCATTACGGCACTTCCGATCATCGAGACACAGGCCGGTGATGTATCTGCATACATTCCTACAAACGTAATTTCCATCACAGATGGTCAGATCTTCCTGGAAAGTGATCTGTTCTTCTCAGGTATGCGTCCGGCAGTCAATGTTGGTCTTTCCGTATCCCGTGTTGGTGGTGCTGCACAGACCAAGGCTATGAAGAAAGCTTCCGGTAGTGTACGTATCGACCTGGCACAGTACAGAGAGATGGAAGTGTTCACCCAGTTCAGTTCAGATCTGGATGAGGCTACAACTGCACAGCTGAAATACGGAAGCTGTCTGATGGAGCTTCTGAAACAGCCGCTCTGCAGCCCGTTAAGTCTTCATCAGCAGGTAATTACTCTCTGCGTTGCGACTCACAAGCTGATGGTAGATGTAGAAAAGAAAGAGATCAAGAAATATCAGAAGGATCTTCTGGAGTACTTTGATAATGTATATCCTGAGATCGGCAAAGAGATCGAGACTACAAAGCAGCTCTCTGATGAGCTTGTAGAGAAAATCGTAAAGGCGGCAGAAGAATTCAGAGATAAGAGCAGGTAGGTGTTGATATGGCAAATGCAAAAGAAATACAGACTCGTATGAAAAGCATTCAGGACACCATGAAGATCACCAATGCGATGTACATGATTTCTTCTTCCAAGATGCAGAAGGCCAAGAAGATCCTGCAGGACACGGAACCATATTTCTATAATATGCAGGCTGCCATTGCCAGGATCCTCCGTCATATGCCGGACATCCAGCATCCTTTCTTCAGTGAGCGTCATCTTGTTCCGAAGGATGAAAGAAAGGTAGGTACCATTGTCATTACAGGTGATAAAGGTATGGCTGGTGCATACAATCATAATGTACAGAAAATGACAGAAGATTTCATGGAAGAGGTACCGGGACATCACAAGCTGTATGTCCTTGGTATGGTAGGGCGTCAGTATTTCGGCAAGAGAGATGTGGATATGGACGGCGGTTTTCATTATACCGTGCAGAAGCCGACTATGCACAGAGCACGCCTTATCACGGAAGAGATCGTACGGGCATTTCTTGAAAGAGAGCTGGATGAAATTCACATTGTCTATACACAGATGCTGAATGCGATGGCAATGGAAAATGTGAATATGCAGCTTTTACCGCTGAAAAAGGCTGATTTTAAGGTGGGTCAGATCCCGGCAGATATTTATCAGGAGGAGATCGTGTTATCTCCGTCTGCAGATGTGCTTCTGGATACTATGATCCCCAACTACCTTACAGGTGTGATCTATGGATGTCTTGTAGAGGCATATGCCAGTGAGAACAGTGCGAGAATGACAGCAATGCAGTCCTCTACAGATAGTGCGAAGGCGATGCTGAAGGATCTTTCCATTCAGTATAATCGTGCACGTCAGGCTGCGATCACCCAGGAGATCACTGAGGTTATCAGCGGTGCTAAAGCACAAAAAAGGAAGTGATGACTATGAATAAAGGTAAGATCGTACAGGTTATGGGACCTGTTGTAGACGTTGTTTTTGAAGACGGACAGCTTCCGGATATCAAGGATGCCCTTGAAGTCGAGAACAACGGTAAGAGATGCGTTATGGAGGTGTCCCAGCACCTTGGAAATAATATCGTACGCTGCATCATGCTGGGAGCCAGCGAGGGCCTGCAGCGAGACAGAGAAGTAACAGCTACCGGAAGCGGTATCAAGGTTCCGGTTGGAGATAAAACACTTGGTCGTCTGTTCAACGTTCTTGGAGATACCGTAGATGGCGGTGATTCTCTGGACGGTGAAGAGCATTGGGTCATCCATCGTGATCCGCCTTCATTTGAGGAGCAGAAACCGGCAGTTGAGATCCTGGAAACAGGTATCAAGGTTATCGATCTTCTTGCTCCATATGCAAAAGGTGGTAAGATCGGTCTGTTCGGTGGTGCCGGTGTTGGTAAGACAGTCCTTATCCAGGAGCTGATCCAGAATATCGCTACCGAGCATGGTGGATATTCTATTTTCACCGGTGTCGGTGAGCGTTCCCGTGAGGGTAATGACCTTTGGACAGAGATGAAGGAATCCGGTGTTCTTGAAAAGACAGCCTTAGTGTTCGGACAGATGAACGAGCCGCCTGGAGCACGTATGCGTGTTGCTGAGACAGGACTTACCATGGCAGAGTATTTCCGTGATCAGGAGCACAGAGATGTACTTCTTTTCATTGATAATATCTTCCGTTTTGTACAGGCAGGATCTGAGGTTTCCGCTCTGCTTGGACGTATGCCGTCCGCAGTAGGATATCAGCCTACACTGGCAACTGAGATGGGTGAGCTTCAGGAGAGGATCGCATCTACCAAGGAAGGTTCTGTTACATCTGTACAGGCAGTATATGTACCGGCCGATGACTTAACTGACCCGGCTCCGGCAACAACATTTGCCCATCTGGATGCAACAACCGTTCTTTCCCGTAAGATCGTTGAGCAGGGTATTTATCCGGCCGTAGATCCGCTTGAGTCTACTTCCCGTATCCTGGAGGCAGATATTGTTGGTGAGGAACATTACGAGGTTGCACGTAGAGTACAGGAGATCCTTCAGAAATATAAAGAACTTCAGGACATCATTGCTATTCTTGGTATGGAGGAGCTCTCAGAGGAAGATAAGCAGACAGTATTCCGTGCAAGAAAGATCCAGAAGTTCCTTTCCCAGCCGTTCCATGTAGCTGAGAACTTCACCGGTATCAAAGGTAAATATGTACCTCTGAAAGAGACGATCCGCGGATTTAAGGCGATCATTGACGGCGAGATGGATGATTATCCGGAGAACGCATTCTTTAATGTTGGAACCATTGATGATGTAATTGCAAAAGCAAAAGCCGAGGAGAACCGGCAGTAAGGAGCAGCTATGAGTGAGACATTTGGCCTGGAAATATATGCCAGCAATAAACTGGCTTATGCAGGACGTGCTCAGAAGCTTATTATCCCGGCAGTGGATGGTGAGCAGGGATTTCTTGCCCATCATGCGAATGTTGTAGCTGCCATCATTCCCGGTGAGATGCGTTTTGAGGATGCTGACGGTAATGAGTATGTGTTTGCTGTGAGCAGCGGATTTGTTGAGATGATCAATAACCGTGCCAAGCTGTTCTGCCTCAGCGTAGAGAGTCCGGACGAGATTGATATCCGCCGTGCTCAGGAAGCAAAGGAACGTGCAGAAGAGCAGCTTCGTCAGAAACAGAGCATCCAGGAGTATCATATGAACCAGATGGCACTTGCGAGAGCGATGACACGTCTTAAGGTAACACATAAGCAGTAAATTTAAATCATATAAAAAGATCCATTGTCAGGAAACTGACAGTGGATCTTTTTTTCTCTGTTATTTTGTGGATGAATTAGAATCGGTATTTTCCGGATCAGAAATGGAAGAAGCTTCAGATGCTGTATCTTTGTCGGAGTTATCAGAAGTATGAACAGGCTTTTCTGTCAGCTGCTGATATGGACGATAGGGTTCCCAGTAATGCTCTTCTTTTGTTTCGGTTTCCTGTTTCAGTTTCTTTTTCTGCTGAGTAAGAAGATAAATACCTGCAGCAATGATACCTGCAGCAATGACGATCTGCGGAAGGCTGTTGCAGATATTGTATACATAGTCGACCATATTAGTCGGTACAATGAAGTACAAAAGACTTGTGAAACGACTCCACAGGATGCAGATACCAAACAGGATCAGGATCCATGCAGCTGCACTTTGATGCTTTTGTAAGAATTTTCCCATATCACCGGAAAGCTGATCCATGTGAAGAATGTAATTATCCTCTACAGAGTAGAATTCTTCTTCTGACAGGGATTTCAGATTATGGACATTAAAAAAACTATAGAACCATATCACCGGGAGAAACATGGCCAGCCATCCAAGACCGGTTATGGATGCCAGTGCGATCGATCCCCAGAACAGTAGCATAATGCTAAGTCCCTGTTTTTTAAATCCCATGTACATTTCCCCGGCACCGGGGATCAGGGAAAAGATAAATACCCAGAAACCATGTTTTTGTTTTTTCATAAATTTACTTGCCTCCGTTTATAATTTTATTCGTAAGATCGTTCAGATTATTACTGATCTTCTGAGAATGTTCACTGAGCTGGGAACCTACCTGCATGGAAAGCTGGTTTAGGCCGGAACCAATGTCAAGGGATGAAGAAATCTTAACTTTTGTTTCCGGTGAAGGATGAAGAGCCGTAAAATCTGTCTGAGATACAGAAAAAAGCATGATCAGCGCAACACCCATGCCTACGGCAGTCCGTAAGCCTGCACAGAGAAGCTTCATCCAATAAGCAGTTTCATGTATTTTTCTGGAAGCCTGAACTTCCGGAGAAGCTGCTTTTTTCAGAATTTCATCCTGCAGATAGGATGGAGCATACTCAGAAGCGGCATCCTCATTCTGAAGAAGTTCATCCAGACAGAAGTCACATTGCTCCATATGCTCCAGAAAATGGATCATTTCATCCGTATTCATGGTTCCGTCCTGGAATTTCTGTAATTCATCCTGTGGTATGTGCATCTAATCACTCCTTTCCAGCAGTGCTTTCAGCATAGATCTGGACCGGTAGATCTGCGTCTGGACTGTTTTGATATTTTTATTCTGCGCTTTTGCAATTTCTGCGGCGGTTTTTTCTTCGCAGAAATGCTCAAGGGCAACCTCCCTGTAGGGGCTTTTCAGCGCTACACATAAATGCCGGATCCGATCCTTGAAATCTTTGTCCAGAAATGCCTCCTCCGGGGAAAACTCTTTATCATGGAGCTGTTCAAAATAGGTGTCCTCTGTGGGAATGGTACGTCTGCCGGCTGCTTTCAGATGATCCAGACATTTTCTGACTGCGATCTTGCTGAGCCAGGCTTTTTCGTAGGTGCCATCAAAACGGGAGAGATTTTTGTAGGCGGAAAGAAAAACATCCTGTGTCAGATCCTCGGCGTCAAAGGGATTGCCCACCGATTTCAGACAAATGGAAAATATTAAGTTTTGGTATGTATGTATCAGATATTCCAGATATTCTTCCCGTGTAATGCAATCAGCTCCCTTCTCTTCCCGCTTCATTTATTATAACGCGGAATCTGAAGGAAAGCCTTCAGCTTTTATAGAAAAATATGTAAATCATTGGATAAATGCCGCTTTTATATAGCGGGGAGAGAAAATTTGGTCTATACTATAAGTCGTCAAAGCAGAGATGCAGAAAGGATGAGACAAATGACAGAGACGAAACGTTTATATTATGAAGATGTATATAAAAAAGAATTTACAGCCAAAGTCCTGGAGTGCAGAGAAGCAAAAAAAGGTTTTCATATCATTCTGGATGAGAGCGCTTTTTACCCGGAGGGCGGTGGACAGCCAAGCGATACCGGATATCTCAACGATGTGAAAGTAAAGGAAGTGCATGAAAAGGAGGGAGAACTTCTTCATTATACAGATCAGCCGATGGAAGTCGGAACAGAAGTACAGGGACGCATCGATTGGGCAAGAAGATTTGATCTGATGCAGCAGCATTCCGGTGAGCATATGGTGAGCGGACTGATCCACGAGGCTTACGGATACGATAATGTAGGCTTTCATATGGGAAGCGATACCATTACCATAGATCTGAATGGCCCGTTGGATGAGGCGCAGCTTGCTGAGATCGAGCGGAAAACAAACCAAAAGATATGGGAAGATACGCAGATAAAGATCATATATCCTACAGCGGAGGAACTGGAAAAAATCGACTACCGAAGCAAAAAAGAGCTCACCGGTCAGGTGCGGATCGTAGAATTTCCAGGGGTGGATATCTGTGCATGCTGCGGAACTCATGTGACACATACCGGAGAGATCGGAATGGTGAAACTTCTTTCCGTGGAAAAATTTCGTGAAGGTGTCCGTATTGAGATGATCTGCGGAAAACGTGTGCTGGATTATCTGAACATGGTCAATGACCAGAACCACCAGATTTCTGTAAAGCTTTCCGCAAAAATGGATAAGACTGCGCAGGCAGTGGAACGCCTTCAGGAAGAGAATTTCCGACTGAAAGGACAGGTTGGGCAGCTGGTAGACGACATGTGCCGGAAAGAGGCAGAGCGTTATGCAGGAAGCGGAAGCGTTCTCATCTTTATGGATGGAATGGATGCAGACAGTGTGCGGAAGCTTGCAGACGCCGTGACACAGACCTGCCAGGGCTGCTGTGCGGTATTTTCCGGAAATGCAGACGGAAGCTACAAGTATGCAATGGGCGAAAAAGACGGCGATCTCCGTCAGTTTACAAAAGAGATGAATGCGAAATTAAACGGACGCGGAGGTGGAAAGCCGTTCTTTGTACAGGGGTCGGTGCAGGCATCTGAGAAAGAGATCCGAAACTTTTTTGAGCAGTGATGAAAATGTTTGGGGAATGTCATGCACATATATTTCTCAATGGCTATGATTACCGGAAAGCCGTTGAGACACAGAAAAACGGGCCCCGGGATGCACTGATCCGTGCTCATTTTGAGGAATACCGGAAAAGAGGAATCCGTTTTGTGAGAGACGGAGGAGATCATTACGGTGTGTCAAAACGGGCTGCCAGACTGGCCCCTGAATATGAAATTGACTATCGCACACCGGTTTTTGCCATTTATAAAGAGGGGCATTACGGGAAGATCGTTGGAAAAAGCTTTTCAGACATGAAGGAATATCACAGAAGAGTTCTGGAAGCTGCCGCTGAAGGTGCGGATTTTATCAAGATCATGACTACAGGGCTTCTGGATTTTGCAGATCACGGGAAAATTACGGGAACGCCGCTTTCAGCAACGGATGTGAAAGAAATGGTACATATTGCTCATGAAGAGGGATTTGCCGTGATGAGCCATACAAATGGATGCTATGGCGTACAAGCAGCAGTGGAGGCTGGTGTTGACAGTATTGAGCATGGGAACTATATGGATGATGAGACGATTTCCATGCTGGCAGACAGCGAAAGCGTGTGGGTTCCGACACTTGTAACTGTGCGGAATCTTAAAGGCTGCGGCAGATTTGAAGATACGATTCTTGCATCTATTATAAAGACAGGCGAGCAGAATCTGAAGAAAGCTTTTGAAAAGAAGGTTCATGTGGCAGTAGGAAGCGATGCCGGTGCATATCAGGTTCTTCACGGCCAGGGTGTACAGGATGAAAGCAGAGCTTTTTTTGATATACTGGGTGATACGCAGGCAGTACGAAGCTGGATGGAAGATGGAGAAAAAAGGATCCGTACCATCTTCCGTCACGGGTCTTCGAATTTAATACAGGTATAAATATTGGAGGTGCGTGATTTCGCAGGGTTGAAAGTAACCCGGAGATCGGCACCTTCTTCCATTCCGCTTGAGGAAAGGTCCGGAACGTTTTCACGGCTGCAGAGGATCTTTACGCCGTCGTATGTCTGGAGCAGCACGGTATTGGCGGTTGTGCCCAGGATCGTGCCGGTTACAGTAGAAGTAATGTTGCGTACTGAAAGTATGTCCGGATCCTCCCCGGTGATTCCACGGATCTTCATGCCGCTGGTGGATTCACCATTAAATTTACCGGTATAGATAATGTTTACATAAGATCCCGGAGCCATTCCTCCTTTGAAATATACAGGAACCGAGGAAAGTGAAACAGTCAGTTCCGATCCTGTGGTCTGCGGAATGACAGTCATTGTGCCGGTGCTGACATTTACGATCTTTGCACGGAGATGCTGTTCTTTTTTCTTCGGTTCAGGGGAAGGCGTAGGAGTTGCTGCAGGTACTTTCAGTGGATCCGTATCGGAGACACTGATCACTTTTGTGAAACTGCCGTCATACTGTTTGTCATCCACGAGTGTTTCGTTGATGAATTTACCGCGAAAATGGACATAGACCCACTTGCCGGCCTTGATGCCTTTTTTGTAGTATTGTCTGACACCGGTGACAGGGAAGGTTACGGTATTTCCCTTTTCTGTAACTATCACAAGGGCATTGGATGTGAGTGATTTCACTTTGCCCTTTAAAGTGCGGTCCTCCAGAGGAGTTTCATTATGATATTTGTCGGTTATTTTGATGGGGGAAATGGTGCTGATATCCGTTCCGGAAAGCTGTCCCTGGTAGATCACACTGACCTGATCACTGGATACAACGCCGTATTTGCATTCAAGCCTTGTCTGGGAAACATCAAATACATAGGTTTCTCCATTGCTGGAAATCGTCAGGTGTGTACCGTCAAAATCCAGCAGTGTGCCGGTAAGCTCATCTATATAAACACGTTCTTCCGTGGAAGGCTCCTGATCTTCCTGTTCTGTGGAATCTGAAGCAGTAACGTCTGAAATTTTATCCTGAAGAGAAATAATATGATCATCGATCTGATCATTGCTGCAGCCTCCCGCAAAAAGGGAAAGGCCGAGAATCATACATGCAGCAGACAGTTTTTTCATTTGTGTCCTCCGACCCGGGATAACGGTCAGTCCTGTTTATCTGTAAGATCATGGGTTTCCGACGCCGGTATAAAGTCAAAGATCTGGCGGAAAGAATCCCATTGCTCACGGCTGTCGATTCCATGGTTGATCAGACCCGTGCATTCAGTACAGGCATTGGTATCCAGATAATTATTGTAATAAATATGATAGGGATTTTGGGTGTTTTTTTCCTGCGGATCGTTCATCGGATCAGTCTCCTTATTGATTGATAAGGATCAGTATATGAAGGCAGGAAAGATTTTATACATATTAAGGGTATTATAGCAAAAAGATTTTTTGATTTCTACAGGGATTTACGGAAAATCCATGCATTTACTGAAAACGTGTTCCTACAGGCTGAACACGGAACCAGTAGGTATAGGAATACTGAAATCCAAGAGAGCTGTAAAGCTTTTCTGCGGAAGTATTGTTTTTTACCACCTGAAGATAAGCGTGGCTGGCGCCTCTTTTTTTGCCCTCATTGAGAAGACCGGTACAGATCTGACGGGCATATCCTCTGCGGCGATAATCTTCACGTACATGAATGGCATAGATACCGATGTAGTCGCGATCCAGGATTCCAAGACCTGTGGCAATGATCTCGCCGTTTTTTGTTATGGAAGCGCAGACAGTTTCCTTAAGAATGGCACGGTACATGGAAGGAACGACGCTTCGATGGATCGGATTTGTAGTTCTTTTCAAGTCAAAAAGGCTGTGGATCCAGAAATCAGGAATTTCATTGGAAAAAAGCACATCGGTGACAGACGCATCCAGAACGGCATTGTCTAGGTCTACAGTCATAACATTTGTTATGTGCTGAACGGAATAGCCCCTGTTTTCCAGCATATAGTCAAAATCCGGGGATACAAGGGGGCTGATCTTAAAGATCGCAGGAGTTCCCAGACGCTTATAGACCTGTTCGCAGTAGGGGATTTTTTCGCGCCATGGAAGTGTGGAGGTTCCGAACTGTTCCACACTGTTGGTCCTGTGCGTATAGAAATAAGAAAAACGTAAGATCCATCCGTCATAAAGTTCCATTTTATGGGAAGGCCATGCGTTCAGTGACATATCTTCGATTTTTTTGATCGTTGTTTCCATAGTATTACCTTTCTGATATGATCAATTTATAAAGTTTATCTGCCAGGATCTGATGCCCCTGTGGTGTGAGATGGATACCGTCAGAAGTTATTGATGCAGGCCCGGATCGTGCAGCTTCCTGATCCAGATCGTTCTGCAGCGGGAGAAAAACGGCGCCATGATCCTGACTGATCTTTTTAATATGTACGGACATCTGTGAAAGAAGGGGAGCCCAGGAAGCGTAGCAGCGTGGCCATGGAAAAACAAAGGGTTCCAGGAAATAGAGCGTTCGTTTCCGGGAGTTTGTGCAGGATAGCTTTTTTGCAAGGAGCTCATAACGGGTGACAAATTTGTTCATCAGATCCTGCTGTTGTGCAGATGAACGGCGGGTGTTCATCATGATCCCCACATCATTGATCCCGATCAGGACGGTAACAATATCCGGATCAGAGCTTTCCAGCCAGAAATCTGTGTTCTGAAGAAGCCGTTCCAGGGTGAAACCATCAATACCTCTGTTTTCAATGGAAAATCGGTGATCTGTGTTATGAAGCAGACAGGAGAGCTGCTTCACATATCCTTTTCCAAGAGGATCTGCGGAGAAAAGCCGTCCGCAATCTGTGATACTGTCTCCGAGACACAAAATGCGAGTCATCCAATTCCTTCTTTCTGTTATACCGGGCGGATCATTATCCGCAGTCGATTATTTTCGTATTGGTGCTTTGATAGTAGCACTTACACCAGCAGTGGTCAAGCGTACGAAATACCGGAAAATGGGTAAAAAACGAATAAACGTGAAAAACATGAAAATTTTTTAAAAAAATTAAAAAAAGTACTTGCATTTTGAAAGAAAGTGTTATATACTAACGAAGTCGGTTGAGGGAAACAACAAAAAACGAAATCAAACGACAGAAACAAAAGAATATGGCCAGTTGGTCAAGGGGCTAAGACGCCGCCCTCTCACGGCGGAAACACGGGTTCGATTCCCGTACTGGCTATTAACTGAAAGCAATCAGAACATGTTTCTGGTTGCTTTTTTGTTTATGATCACAAATGGGGATTTTGGGAGGTTTTACTATGATCATTGATAATGTGTATGTTTTTACACCGGACAAAGCATTTGTAAAAGGCGGGATTATCCTGGATGGGGATAAGATCCGACAGGTTTATGAAGAAAAGGATGCGCCGCAGCTTAACGGGGATGTTCTGGACGGAAAAGGCTGCTACGCCATTCCGGGACTGATCGATCTGCATTTTCATGGATGCAAGGGAGATGATTTCTGCGACGGAGACAAGGCTGCGATCGGAAGGATCGCGGAATATGAGGCATCGGTAGGAGTTACAGCGATCGCGCCGGCTACTATGACTTTACCGGTAGAGGAACTGGAGCAGATCCTCCATACAGCAGCAGAATATAAAAAAGAAACAAAGGACTGCCGTAAGGCGGATTTTCTGGGGATCAATATGGAAGGGCCTTTTATCAGCCCGGCGAAAAAAGGGGCACAGGACGCGAGGAATATCCTGCCATGTAATGTGGAAATCTGTGACCGTTTTTTAAAGGCCTCGGAAGGTCTGGTAAAATTTATAGGGATTGCACCTGAAGAAAGTGAGCATGCAGCAGAATTTATCCGAGAAGTTCATGAAAGGGTCAATGTTTCTCTGGCACATACCAATGCAGATTACGATACAGCAATGGAAGCATGCAGAGCAGGGGCAAACCATGCAGTCCATCTGTATAACGCAATGCCTACGTTTACGCATCGTGCACCAGGTGTCGTAGGTGCTGTTTTTGATAGTAAGGATGTTATGGCAGAGATCATCTGTGACGGGATCCATATCCATCCGTCTGTTGTTCGAGCTACCTTTCAGATGATGGGAGCTGACAGGATGATCCTGATCAGCGACAGTATGAGAGCTACCGGTATGCCGGACGGTCAGTATACACTGGGCGGACTGGATGTTAAGGTTGTGGGAAGACTTGCCACGCTGGTATCTGACGGTGCGATCGCAGGATCTGCCACAAATCTGATGGACTGTATGCGTACAGTTGTTAAAAAGATGGAGCTTCCGCTGGAAACAGCCGTGGCCTGCGCGACCATAAATCCGGCCAGAAGCCTTGGTGTGGAAGAACAGTACGGATCTCTGGAAGCAGGTAAAAAAGCTCATGTGGTACTGCTGGATCAGGATCTGGAACTGAAAGCAGTGATCAAGGACGGAGTAAAGATTCGATAGGATCATAGAAGATAAAACGATAAAAAATAAAAAGAATTTCAGGAGCAGATGACAGCAAAATTCGTGTCAGAATTTGTCGAACGAAAATGCTGGACAAAATGCTCCTGAAATTCTATAATTAATTTCACCAGAGATCTTCTGGTATCGATCACCGCCAGGTCAGGCGGGAAATCCCATTTTTATCATAACTGAATAAACATATATTTTAAGAAGGAAAGGGGGCGTGTATGTTTCTTTATGGAGAATTATCCGTGGTGATATCTGCGATGGCGGTCTGGATGGATCTTAAAGATGCATCTGTAGACAATGGATGGATCCTTTTTTCTTTTATGATCGGTTTCCTGATCCAGATCACAGAAAACGGGCCGAAAGGTGGAGTGATCTTTCTGGCAGGAGTGGCCGTGCCGGTGCTTCTTTTGGGAATCCTTTTTATATTCCATATGATCGGCGCCGGAGATATCAAGCTTCTGTGCGCACTTGGCGGGATCATGGGGCCGCGGACAGTTATGGAATGTATTGTTTATTCTTTGCTTGCAGGTGCAGGCATTTCTCTGGCAATTCTTATTTCTACAGGCGGTATCCGCCGACGATTCCTTTATTTATATCAGTATATGAATGAGTTTTACTGTACCGGTGAGATACGTCCTTATTACAGAAAGGGGATGAGCTTTCCGGAGAACTTTCATTTTACGGTACCCATATTTTTGAGTGCGGTGCTTTATGCAGGAGGTGTGTATTGAAGAAAAACATATTTGCGGTCTGTGATCTGGAGGTGGATTATGCTTTCAATTTTATGGATTATCTGAACCAGAAAAAGAATCTTCCGTTTGAGATCCAGGCATTTACCACGGCGGAAAGTCTCATTGCCTACGGAAAAGAAAATCATATTGAGTTGCTGCTGATTTCCGATAAAGCAATGCGAAAAGAAGTCCGTGACCTTGGTATCGGAAAGATCATCATTCTTTCAGAGGGTGTGCATCCTCCGGAACTGGATCAGTATTCAAGTGTGTATAAATATCAATCTTCCTCAGATGTGATAAGGGAGGTGATGGCCTGCTATGGAGAAGAGAAGTCTCTTGATCCGGTAACTTTTCCTGTGTTGAAAAAGACAATGGAGATCATCGGTGTTTTTTCTCCTCTTGGCAGATGTCTGAAGACATCCTTTGCACTTGCGCTGGGACAGATACTGGCGAAAGAACGTGCCGTTCTTTATCTGAATCTGGAATCCTATTCTGGTTTTGAGGAACTTCTTGGGAAAAAATTTCCGGCTAATCTGAGTGATCTGTTTTATTATGTTCGCCAGGGAAATGAAAACCTGATCCATAGAATGAACGGAATGATCCAGACAGTAAACAATCTGGATTTTATACCGCCTGTAAGAACACCTTCAGATATCCGGACCGTGGACTGGGAAGACTGGGAGCAGCTGTTGCAGGAGATCGTACTTCACAGTTCCTATGAAGTGCTGATCCTGGATATGGGAGAAAATGGAGATGAGGATTTCCGGCTTCTGGAAATGTGCAGAAAAATCTATATGCCGGTTTTGAATGACACACTTTCTGTCTGTAAGGTGACACAATTCGAAAATCTTCTGCGTATCTGGAATAAAGAAAAGATCTTGGAAAAAACAGAAAAGGTGCATCTGCCCTTTCATATGGATAGGATCTCTTCTGACGCTTACGTAGAACAGCTGGTCTGGAGTGAACTGGGAGATTATATCCGTGAACTTTTGAGAAAGGAGCGGTCATGAACAGAGAAAAATTCCGGGAAATGTATGATCTGCTCATGGAACAGCTGGATGTTTCCAGAGAGCTGTCCGATGATGAGATCCTGGGGGTGATCGATGAACTGATATTAACTCAGGCAAGGGAACTGTTTCTTTCACTGAAGGAGAAAGTAGAGCTCAGACAGGAGCTGTTCTGTTCTGTGCGCAAGCTGGATGTTCTGCAGGAACTGATCGATGATGAAAGTGTTACAGAGATCATGGTAAATGGTCCGGATCATATTTTTGTGGAACGTGGAGGAAAACTGACCAGATGGAATAAGGTCTTCACGTCAGAAGAGAAGCTGGAGGATGTGATCCAGCAGATCGTAGGGCGCTGTAACCGGGTTGTCAACGAGTCCATGCCCATTGTAGATGCAAGGCTGGAAAACGGAGCACGTGTGAATGCAGTGGTTTATCCGGTTGCTCTGAATGGTCCGATCCTGACGATCCGTCGTTTTCCGGATGATCCTATCACAATGGAAAAACTGATCGCTTTTGGAAGCATCACCGAAGAATGTGCACAGTTTTTAAAAAAACTTGTTCAGGCAAGATATTCTATTGTGATCGGTGGAGGTACAGGCAGTGGAAAAACAACATTCCTTGGAGCTGTTACAGAATATATTCCAAAAGATGAGCGCCTGATCACCATTGAAGATAATGCGGAGCTTAAGATCCGGGGAATTGATAACCTGGTATGTCTGGAGGCAAAAATGGCCAATATGGCGGGCGCGGTGTCAGTAACGATCCGAGATCTGATCCGGTCAGCCCTTCGAATGAGACCGGATAGGATAATTGTAGGGGAAGTCCGTGGAGGAGAGGCAGTGGATATGCTGCAGAGCCTGAATACGGGACATGATGGAAGCCTTTCAACACTTCATGCAAACAGCAGTCAGGATATGCTTTCCCGAATTGAAACGATGACATTGATGGGGATCGATCTTCCCCTGGAAGCAATCCGAAGGCAGATCGCTTCCGGGGTAGACATTCTGGTACATCTCGGGCGTATGCGGGATAAAAGCAGAAAGCTGCTGGAAATCACAGAAGTATGTGGATTTGAAAACGGAGAGATCCAGACCAGGCCGCTGTATCGCTGGGAAGAAGGAAAGGGACTTGTAAAAACCGGAGAACTTTTGCATTGTGAAAAAATGAAACGGGCAGGAATCAGACTATGAAAGAGCGGAAAGGAAAGAATCAGAAATGGAGATCTACGAGGAAAGATTACAGGATGTATCATTTTACGGGGAAGGAGACCGCAAAGTATCTTCTGGAGGGAGCTGCCGTATGCGCTGCAGCCGACTATCTGTTTTATCAGAGCCTTCCTGTGTTGCTGTTTATGCTTCCAATACCAGTGCTTTTTCTGAAAATGCAGAGGAAAAAATGCACTGCACGGCAGCAGAGGGAGCTGAATTACCAGTTCCGGGATGCTCTGACGGCCATGAATGTGGCGGTACAGGCCGGCTATTCCGCGGAGAATGCGGTGCGTGCCAGTGTAAAGGATCTGGGGAGACTTTATGAAAAGGGAAGTGATATCCTGGATGAATTTCGGTATATCGAAAGCCAGCTGCGTCTGAGTGTTCCGGTGGAAGAGCTGTTCCTGGATCTGGGAAAACGCAGCGGAGTGGAAGATATTGAAAATTTCGCAGCAGTATTTTATACAGCAAAAAGAACAGGCGGGGATATGACGCAGGTGATCCAGAAAGTAGCCAGAATGCTTAGTGATAAGATCGAGGTAAAAAAAGAGATCGAGGCAACGCTGGCCGCAAAGAAATCGGAACAGATGGTTATGAGTATCATGCCGGCCGGTATCATCTGCTATCTGAAACTGACTTCGCCGGGATTTTTGGATGTACTTTATGGGAATCCTTTCGGAATCTGTGCCATGACAGTTTGCATGGTGATCTATGGCTTGTCTTACTGGCTGGGTGTGAAGATTGTAGACATAGAAGTGTAGGTGAGGATAATGTGGATACATATTTTGATATTTATGGTGATCCTTGGGGTGTTTCTGGCAGGAAAAATGGGGCGGCTGCCTCCGGAAGCCGGAAATCCGGAAGAAAAGAAACTGTTTATACGGATAGCGCTTACCGGAAATATCATCGGTATGCTCCTGACATTTCAAAGTGGCGGAGATAAGGTTTATTCATCCGGATACCGTATGGAAAAAGAGGAGACAGGTGCTTATGAAGAGAAATTCAAAGTATCTGTAGACGGAGAAGAAGCCGGTTCCCTGTATGTGCAGGTGCCGGAAAAAGAAACAGAAGGATCCGAAGAAGAGCCGGAAACAGAACTTAGCGAAGAACAGCAGCGCGAGAAAGAGTTGCAGGACATGATCGTACAATATAATCAGAAAAAAAACGATCCGCAGTACTATTATCTTCCAGATGAATGGAATGGAAAACATCTTGAATGGGAGCAGCCAAAAGACAAAACAGGAAACCTGCTTTCAGCTCTTGGTCTGGCAGCAGCGGTAGCAGCTGTCATTGCAAAAAAACGGGAAGAACAGAATGCTCAGATAAAAAGAAGAGAACAGATGCTGATGGATTATCCAGGACTGATCATGAAATTTACCCTTCTGGTGCAGGCAGGCTTAACTGCCAGAAAAGCGTTCCAGAAAATAGCACTGGATTACGGAAAGAGAGAAGATGGTAAAAAACGTGAGGCTTACGAAGAAATCCGAGTAGCCTGTTATGAGATGGACAGTGGGATTTCCGAAGCAGAGGCTTACCGGAGATTTGGAGAACGGTGCGGACAGGTAAAGTATAAAACTCTGTCAACACTACTGATCCAGAACCTCCAGAAAGGAAGCAGGTATCTGGCCGATCTGCTGGAAAAGGAATCCGTGGAAGCTTGGGAGGAGCGAAAAAGAAAAGCAAGAGTGCTGGGAGATACAGCAGCAACAAAACTGCTTCTTCCGATGGTCTTGATGCTCCTGGTGGTGATGGCGGTGATCATGCTTCCGGCATGCCTTTCCTTTTACGGAGGGTAGGACTGGAGAACAGAGAAAGGAAATGTGAGGTGACAAATGAAAATATGTGGAAATATGTAAAAGAATTTGCGATGGAAGAGGATGCGGTGGGTGTTGTGGAGATCATCCTGATTCTGGTGGTTCTGATCAGTCTGGTCATCATCTTTAAGGAACAGCTTACAGCACTTGTTAAAAAAATCCTTACAAAAATCACAAAACAAAGCAACACGATCTGAAAATGAGAAAAAGCGGTGATATCTGCTGATATTTCCGTTTTGGAAAGGAGAGGTACCCCTTGGCAGGAAATGTGAAAAAAGGCAGCATTACGATCTTTCTGGCTCTGATCTTGAGCCTGGTTCTTTCTCTTGTGTGTGCCAGCATTGAATCTGTACGCATGGCAGCTGCCAGGACACAGATACTTAACAGTATGGATATTGGCTTATATTCCTTATTTGGACAGTATGACCGAACGCTTTTGGAAGATTATGAGCTGTTTGCACTGTATGCAGGTGGAAAAGAAGAACTGGATATGGCTTCTGTATATGATGATTTTCAGACTTATATGAAACCTGTATTGAAACAGAACAGTCAGAAACTGGAGCTTCTCCAGGGCGGATTCAATGGTTATCAGCTTCTGAGCGACGGAAAAGGCGAGATTTTTTACCAGCAGGCTGTTCAGTATATGCGTGAAACTCTGGGAAGCCAGGGGGTACAGACTCTTCTCGGAAAACTGAAGGATCAGGAAAAGAAGACAGAGGATGCAGAGAAAAAAGGAGAACAGGCAGAAAATAAAGGAACGTTGGATTCCTATGATTCTGCTATTACGGACGCCGCGCAGAAGAGCGAAGAAGCCAAAAAAGAACAGGAACAACAAAAAAACCAGGGAGATTTTTCGGATGCAGGAAATGGGGATGATTTTACCGGCGGTGTTGATGAAAGCGTGGAAAATCCTATTCCGATCATCAGAAGAGTCCGTAAAATGGGACTTCTTGATCTGGTAGTACCATCCGAACGGGGAATATCGGATGCGGTTACAGACAGAAAAAGCCTTACATCCGGAAGAAAGCTCCAGACAGGACTAATGTTGGATACGGATATACGATCCGATAATTCGTATACGTCCGGAATATTGTTTGGACAGTATCTGCTAAAGAAACTGGGAAATTATCGAAGACCGGCAGCGGCAGGGTTGAATTATCAGGTGGAATATATTCTTGGAGGGAAGAACAGTGATCGGGAAAATCTGAAGTCCGTGGCAGGAAAACTTCTGGTGATCCGTCAGGGGGTTAACATGGCGTATCTGCTTTCAGATGGTGGAAAACGGATACAGGTCGAAACACTGGCGCTGGCGATTGCATCAGGTTTTCTGATCCCACCGGCGGCAGCAGTGATCGAAGCGGCACTGATTTTTTGCTGGGCATTTGCGGAGAGTATTCTGGATGTCCGGGAACTTTTTGCAGGAGGACATGTACCTCTTATAAAAAACTCCTCAGACTGGCAGCTGTCTTTGAGTAATCTGCCCAATATCCTGGACAAACTGGATTCTTCAAGAAAGGATGCAGGGAATGGAATGTCTTATGAGGATTATCTTCAGGTTCTGCTTATGGTGAAAGGAAAACAGGATAAAGTTCTGAGAGGAATGGACATGATCGAGTGCTCTGTACGTGAAAAGGGAAAAAGACCGGGTTTTCAGATGGATCACTGCATCACTGCCATGGAAGCGTCTGCAGATGTAAAAGCAAATAGACGGAAAATATTTACAGTTACACGTCAGTATGCGTATGAATAGAAAGAGAGGTGTACAGGGATGCTTTTTCAGAAAGAAAAAGAAGATAAAAATCAGATAAACAGACTGGATCAAAAAAGAGAAAGGCGCTCTCGAAGAGCTTTTTTCCTGCTTTCCCCGATAAGCCGGAAAACGCTTTCTGGAAAAGTATCCCTGTGCACCTTTCTGAAAAAAGCAAGTCTCACTCTGGAGACTGCGATGGCTTTGCCGCTGTTTTTTTTCGGAGTGCTCACGCTGCTTTCTTTTATGGATATTTACAAGGTACAGACGGAGCATCTGACCGGCTTGTGCCAGAAAGCAAAGGAAGCAGGTATGTATGCGTATGGTGCTGGCGGTTCAGGTACAGAAACGATCACATTGCCGGACATATATTCCTATCAGCCCATAGGCGGTCTGATCCCGCTTCCTAAAATATGGTTCCATAATACGGTAAAGGTTCATACGTGGAATGGTGTGGTATACGAAAATGGAAAGGATACAGTGGAGAGCCAGCCTATGGTGTATGTGACAGAATCAGGAAGTGTGTATCACAGAAAACTGGGGTGCAGTTATCTGAATCTGTCTGTTCAGCAGATATCAGGCTCTTCGGTTAAAGCTTCAAAAAATGCATATGGAGAAAAGTATCAGGCCTGTGAGCTGTGCAGTCGTGGGCAGGAACCGGCCGGAGTGGTATATATCACAAAAAAGAGTAACCGTTTTCATAACAGGGAAAGCTGCAGCGCATTGAAACGATCTGTACGGATGGTGAAAGAAACAGAGGTTTCCGGTGAAATGAGTGCCTGCGGACGATGTGGCTGAAGGGAGAGATCATGAGCAGTGTAAAAATTTGCATGACTGTACTTCTTGTAATTAATACCTGGACAGATATCCGAAAAAAAGAAATCTGTTTACCGGTGCTTTTTATATTTCTGGCAGGCGGGATCCTGTGGCGGATCAGGCAGGGGCTTTTCTGGCCGGCAGGGATTATTTCCATGGGAATCGGAGTATTTATAATTTTGATCGCTTTGATCAGTGGAGGAATGGTCGGATTTGGAGACGGATTGCTGATACTGACAATGGGCTCTGTGCTGGGAGCCGGAGAACTGGCAGGGATCCTCTGTGGTGCATTATTGTTGTGCGGAATCTACTCAGGCATTGAGTATCTTATGCTAAAAAAGAGTCGAAGTGAGGAAATTCCTTTTGTACCGTTTCTGCTGATCGGATATTTGGGAGGGATATTTTTGTGAGAAAAATAAAAAAGGGGAGCTTTACAATAGAAGCTGCATTGCTCATGCCTCTGGTGCTTATGATACTGATCGGAGTGCTGTATCTGGATTTTTTTGTACATGACAGAGCATATCTCACTGCGGCAGCTTATGAGGCAGCAGTCAGTGGCAGTATGGAAGGATATAAAAAGAAAGGGAACATATATGAAAAGGCGGATATACAGGGTAGAATGCTGGGAGATATCGGGCTGCCGGGAGGAGAGAATCTGAGCATGCAGACAAATGCAGGAAAAACTGTGAAAGTAACTTACAGACTGGAAGTACCTGCCGGGTTCCTGGGGCAGAAATGGAAGCTGGAAGTCAGTGGTAAGGCAAAGCCTCTGCGGCCTGTGGGATGGATCCGCAAGGTAAAAGGAACTGTGGATATGCTGGGAGAGGTGACGCCATAAAATGAAAACGGAATATAAAAGAGATATGAATCATAATTATCTGATCCTGACAGGAGATGAGAGAATCGATACAGATTCTTACCAGGTAAGGATGATCGTGGCCAATGCTGTGCCTGATCTTCTTCAGTGTCGGATACAGGGAATCGACGGAAAATTCATGGTGTATTATGATATAACTTCCAGGCATTCCATGACTGCGCTTTTTGAGGAAAAAAAGATGGATCTGGAGTCGCTTCAGGTGATACTGGGAGGCTTTATACAGATCATGGAAGAAATGTCCGAGTATCTTTTGAATCCCAGTCAGCTGATCCTGGAACCGGAATATATCTATCTGGATGCGGAAAGAAAAAGTGTCCGATTTTGTTATCTTCCGGGATTTCATGGGGAAATACAGAAACAGTTTCAGAGTCTTGCGGAGTATATCCTTCCAAAGCTGGATCATGAAGACGGAAAAGCGGTCATGTTGGGATATAATGTATACAGACGTGCACTGGAGGACAGCTTTCATCTGGAATACATCAAGGAAGAGTTATATAAAATATGTAACAGCGACGAGGAAGATTTTTCTCCATATGAAAAAAAGAAAACAGTGGTCCAGGAAGAAAACAGGATGACAGAGGAGGAAAAAGCAGAGGATCTGTGGCAGGTGGAAGGCTGGGAAAGAGCCAGTGTGTCCGGAAATGAAAAACAGAAAAAATCTTCAGCGGACTCACAGAAGCGGAAAACAAACAAAATATGGAAGCCAGTGGCTGGATTTGGTGCAGCATTGGTGCTTCTTCTGGGAATTACGGCAGGAATGGCCGGCGGATATATTCCAAGAATAAGCAAAGAAATTTTTCTTCTGGGAATTCTTGCAGCAATGATACTGGGGATGCTGAGCTATATTCTGATCAAAAAAGTCTGTGGAAAAAAGAAAAAACTGGATACGCCGGTGCCTGAGCAGAAATATGGTGCGGCGGAAAAAGAGGCAGCTGTATATTCTGAAGATCAGAAAGAATCTGGTACGCTGTCAGGGAGCAATGCCGGTGACAGCAGAAAAGAACTGGAAAAGATCAAAAAAAATATCCCGACAAAAGCGGAAGATTTTTTAGATGGATTTGGTGAAACAGTAGTTCTTTCGGCAGGTGCATCCAAAGGTCCTGCTACATTAGTGAGCCGGGAACCGGGGGAATGGGCTACCATTTATTTGGAAAAAGATATCACAGTGATCGGAAAACTGGAAACTGCGGCGGATGCAGTGATCAATATACCAACTGTCAGCAGGATCCATGCCAAGATCCGAAAAAGGGAGGGGGCATATTATCTGGCAGATCTGAACTCCAGAAATGGGACTTCTGTAAATGGACAGCTTCTGAAAACAGGAGAAGATTATTTGCTGGAGGATGAGGATGAAGTTGATTTTGCACAGGCCCGTTATATTTTTTTGAAATAACAGAGCGAAAAATCCGGTTTTGTATCGTACTAATATGGGACCGTAGGTTGTCCGCCTGATGAAAATCTGTTAAAATAATGAAATAA
The DNA here is from genome assembly GCF_039062885.1 of Blautia sp. 2227st1_G12_2227SCRN_220401. Taxonomy (NCBI): domain Bacteria; kingdom Bacillati; phylum Bacillota; class Clostridia; order Lachnospirales; family Lachnospiraceae; genus Blautia; species Blautia sp. 2227st1_G12_2227SCRN_220401. The sequence continues at coordinate 71,019 of NZ_JBCLNI010000010.1, forward strand.
ATTTAAATTTTCAGATTATAACAGCGAGTTTGGAGAATATTTCCGGAACCGCTGTGGAAAGAGGCCGGAATTGGAAGAAATAAAAAAAGAACCTGTGACAGTTTTACTGATCCTCATAAATACGCTGATCTTTCTTGTGGTGGAATTTACCGGCGGTTCGGAGAACGGGCAGCATATGCTGGAATGCGGTGCTGCTTATGCACCGCTGATCCTGGAACAGGGACAGTGGTATCGGCTGTTTAGCAGTATGTTTCTGCATTTTGGTGCGCCGCATCTGATCAATAATATGTTGGTTCTGTTTGTGCTTGGCCAGAGGCTGGAACCGGTAACAGGAAAGATAAAATTTTTTCTGATCTATATATTTGGTGGTCTGGGCGGAAATATGCTCTCTTTGTTTTTTGATATGTATGCAGGAAACGCTTCTTTATCTGCAGGAGCTTCCGGAGCTGTTTTTGCAGTCATGGGCGGTATGATCTATGTGATCATACGGCACAGAGGAAGAGTGGCGGATCTGACTGTCAGACAGATGCTGATCATGGCCGCATTTTCACTGTATTTCGGATTTGCAAGTGAAGGCGTGGATAACGTAGCGCATATAGGCGGTTTGTTGAGTGGTTTCCTGATCGCTGTAATTCTTTATCATCCCAGAAAAATATGGAAAACAGTTCCCTGACCGGGAGCGCTCTCAAGCGTGATGTCTCCACTGTGTGCCTGAGCAATCTGTTTTGAAACAGCAAGGCCAAGGCCGGTCCCGGATTCTTTGGTTGTAAAAAATGGCTGAAATATCGTAGCCTGCTGTTCCTTTGAGATTCCACATCCGTTATCCCGGATATCAATGCGGATGCCGGAATTTTCCGGAATGACAGAAAAAGAAATCTTTCCTCCGGGAATAGGAACGGCTTCCCATGCGTTTTTCAGAAGATTCAGAAGCATCTGCCGGACACGGATCCGGTCAAGAGCCATCGATGGCAATGAATCCGGAATATCTGTTTCAAGTGTGATCTCCAGATAATCCAGAGTAGGTTTTATGGAGGAAAGGATCGTTCGGAGGTAGCTGCAGGTGTCAATGTTTTCTCTTTTGACATGGCCTGCATTATTAAATGCAGAAAGTTCATCAAGAAGTTCTTTTACATAATCAAGATTATCCATAACATCATCCCAGTGCTCATATTCTTTGACCTCAGGATGTGCAGATGCGATCATCTGGAGTCCACTGTTAATAAGAGTCAGAGGATTCCGGAGTTCATGTGAAAATTTTGAAAGTGTATAATGAAAATCGTTTTTCAATTTACTGACGGTAGTATCGTTGCACATATTATCACCTCAGAAAAATATTAACATCAGAAATTTCAAATATCAACAAGAACAGTATTGAAAAATTCGAGAAAATACGACAAAATAAGAATATAGATAAAATAATTTTGCAAACAAGGAGGACAAAATAATGGGAGATTGCATATTTTGTAAAATCGCAAATGGGGAGATTCCATCAGCAACACTTTATGAGGATGAGGAATTTCGCGTGATTCTGGATCTGGGACCGGCAAGCAAAGGACACTCATTGATCCTGCCGAAAAAGCATGCAGCGAATATTTATGAACTTCCGGATGAGACTGCCGGAAAAGCAATGATCCTGGCTAAAAAAATGGCAGGAAAGCTGAGAGATGCACTGAACTGTGATGGATTTAATGTTGTGCAGAACAATGGAGAGATCGCAGGACAGACTGTGTTTCATTTTCACATGCATCTGATTCCGAGATATGAGGGAGATGGTGTTGGTTTAACTTGGAAACCCGGAGAACTCAGCGATGAGGTGAGAGATGAAATCTTAAAGAAAATTAAAGAATGACAAATAGCCACTAAAGAGGAAAAATGAATAATCAGACATTTGAAGAGTTTTATCTTAAATACCGAAAAATATCCAGAGGGTATGCGTATGGGGTTCTCCATGACTGGAGTACTGCTGATGATGTCAGTCAGGATGTACTTTACAAAATGTATACTATAAAGGATGGCCTGAATATTGATAATGAAAAGATGATGTTTTCTCTGATCAAGAGGGCATCTATGAATAAGGCTTTGGATTATATAAAGAAATCAAGCTCCAAGCATGAGTTTGTCTGTCAGGAAGAAGTTGCGGCATTTCTGGAAGAACAGAATTCGGTCGATGCGGAAGAGGTATTTCTGCGTAAAGAGAAGAAAGAATTTATGTATATGGTGCTGAGAAGATTTCGAAAGGAACAGCCGATAAATTATGAGATCTTAATTCAGGTCAAATATCTGGAGATTTCCGTTGAAACAGTTGCAGAAGAATATGGTCTGACGAAAAGTGGTGTCAATAACAGGATATATAAAGCGAAGCGCTGGCTGCAGGAAGAATTTCGCAAAGTATACGAATAAAAGAAAACCCTGCCAGCCCGGAAGGGAGTGGCAGAGTTTTCATATGGCTGTTGTGGAAATATAGTCAGGCTCTGGCGCATTCTTCAATAAGATCAGTGATCTTACTGATGGAATCTACCTGGCCGTTTCCTGCCATAGCATCTGTATATTTCTGACGATCGGTATAGAGCTGGCGGATGGTTTCCAGAAGCTTTTCTTCTGTAATCTCCTCTTCTTCCAGCACTTTACTGAAGCCCTGGCGTTCGAAGGATCGAGCGTTAAGGATCTGGTCACCACGACTGGCTTTGGCAGAAAGCGGGATCAGAAGATTTGGCTTATGAAGTTCGCGGATCTCACAGATTGCGTTAGCGCCTGCGCGGGAGATCACGATATCAGCCATAGCAAACAGATCCGGAAGCTCGTCCTGGATATATTCATACTGGACGTATCCGGCAGTACCGTTGAGAGATTCATCAGTTTTTCCTTTTCCGCAGAGATGAACAACCTGGAATTCCTTCAGAAGTTCAGGGAGGATCTTGCGGACATTATCATTGACAGAAGCAGCTCCCAGACTACCACCGATAACCATAAGTACCGGTTTGTCAGCAGTGAAACCACAGAATTTACGACCGTTTTCCGCATTTCCGGAAAGAAGTTCCTGGCGGATCGGAGTTCCTGTGAGAACTGCTTTGTCAGCTGGAAGATTGGCGACTGTCTCAGGAAAATTACAGCAGATTCTGGATGCAGAAGAGAGACAGAGTTTATTGGCAAGACCTGGAGTCATGTCGGACTCGTGGATCAATGCGGGGATTTTTAAACGTTTGGCCGCGATCACAACGGGAACCGTAACGAAACCGCCTTTAGAAAAAACAACGTCCGGTTTCAGCTCTTTCAGAATCTTTCTGGCCTGGCTGAATCCCTTCAGTACACGAAACGGGTCAGAGAAGTTTTTGAGATCGAAGTAACGTCTCAGCTTTCCGGATGAGATTCCATAATATGGGATTCCAAGTTCTTCGATCAGTTTTTTTTCGATTCCTTCGTAGGAACCGATGTAGGAAATCTTATAACCAAGCTCCCTGAGCTTTGGAATCAGGGCAATATTTGGAGTTACATGTCCGGCAGTACCACCGCCGGTAAGTACGATGTGTTTCATTTGGATTCCTCCTGAATAGTCATATACTATCATTAAATATGAACTCTAACGGGGGAATTGTCAAGGAAAGATAGGATTACAGGAGAAAAATAATGGAAAATTTCAGGGATGCCGAACTGAAAAAATGGTTGGCAGAAGAATATGAAAAAGAAACCGAAGAGATGGAAAAAATCCTGTTTCCAGATGGAGTGATTCCTGATGATGGAGAAACAGAAGAGGAGGCAAAGGCTGCTTATCAGAGACTTGTAGAAAAACTGAAAGCAGATGGTGTTTACAAAGAAGACGAAACTGACAGTATTAAAACTGATGATCATAAAGAGAATGTAAAAATCGTTTATCTGCCCGAAAAGAAAAGCCATAAAGCAGCTCGCGTTGCGGTAGCAGTACTTGTATGCTCAGCCGGTATCTTCGCCGCAAGCATGACCAGCCAGGCGAACAGGAGTTATTTTATTGATTCTGTAAGGTATTGGGTTGGGGATGATACGAGGATTTCAATTGAAAATGATGAAGAAAATGAGAAAGCGCAGAAGGATGAGCAGACAGCGTTAGATAATATTGAAAAAGGGATTAGTGCAAAAGTTCCCAAATTTATGTATCGTCCAGATGGTTTTGAATTTAAAGATTATTATGTGAGTACTTCGGCGGGATATGCAGTAATGGAATATTATTATGGGAAAAATATAATAATGATATATATAGGGAGATATGATCAAGAAGCTAAAAGCAGTGTTTATATTTTGGATGGGAAAATAATTGATAAGGTAAATCTTGAGAATGAAAATATTACAGTAAATATTGAAAAAGTAAAAGATGATGCAGATACAGATACAAATGAAAATTATGTAGCATGTTGGAAAAATGAATCGATATTTTATCAGATTACAGGTAAAATGCAAAAAGAGGAATTTATAAAATTTATAAAAAATATAGTTTTCTAAAGCGATTATGGAGAATATATATCGTAATATTATTGTAATGGAAGTTTAGCGGTGAAAAGGTGATACATGAAAGAGAAAATGAAGAAAACGATAATGGCGGTATTTTTAGTATTCTGTTGTTGTATGTTGCTGGGAATTCCTGTAATGGCAGAAAATTTATCAGATGATTTTTCAGTAGAAACAGATACGGATGCAGATTATGCAGAAGATACAACCTATAGCGTATTACGTGGAAATAATTTAAATTTGGGAAATTTAAGTATTAAGAAATTAGCTAGCAATAAAGTGATTATTTCTGGTCTTACGCAGTGTCATCACTCTTGCGATATAGTTTATTTAAACATGTATTTAGAACGAAAAGTTAATGGTACTTATTCAACATATAAAAGTTGGAGTTTTACAAAAAAAAATGCAACTAATTTAGTTAAAGATATTACAGTAATCGTGCCAAGCGGTTATTACTACCGTGTAAGAGGCTATCATGCAGCCAAGGATGGCAGTAAAGAATCAACCACAACCTTAACCAGCGGTATTCTCGTAAAATAACAAATCAACAAAATAAATCACACACCCCAGCGATGCCACTCCCCCAAAAAAATAAAAAATCCAGTAAACTTTACATTACCTTCGCTGGGGAATGTCTAAAAATTCTGAATAATATCAAAAAATCTAAAAAAATCCCCTTAAAAAAAGAAACATATTTCACAAAAAGACTGTCAAAAAACATATATTTCGTGTATAATAAATACAATAACAAACCGTTAATAAACAAAAAGTCGATTATTTCTTCTTGGAATTGTATATCACAGCGTTTCTGGACGATCGGATATCACAGAGAGATCCTTCAGGCTTTTTTGATATGGAAATTTCAGAACGTGGGACGGAAAAGGGGGCTTGTGCATGAAGATAACATTTATTGGTGCTACGCATGAGGTGACCGGAAGCTGTTATTATCTGGAAGCGGCAGGACGGAAGTTTCTGGTGGATTATGGAATGGAGCAGGGACCGGATTATTATGAAAATAAGGAGCTTCCGGTGGCTCCGGGTGATCTGGATTTTGTGCTTCTGACACATGCACACATGGATCATTCCGGAAATCTTCCGGCCTTGTATGCAAAAGGCTATCAGGGGCCGATCTATGCGACAGAGGCAACTTGTAATCTCTGCGATATCATGCTTCGTGACAGCGCACATATCCAGATGTTCGAGGCTGAGTGGAGAAACCGAAAGGGGCGGAGAGAAGGAAAACCGGAATTTATTCCTGCATACACGATGGAAGATGCCATGGGTGTGCTCCGGAACTTCGTCAGATGCCCATATGATAAGATCATCAAACCGGCAGAGGGAATCGAAGTAAGATTTGTGGATGCAGGACATCTTCTTGGCTCCAGCAGTATTGAAGTCTGGATGACGGAAGAGGACAAAACAGAAAAGATCGTTTTTTCCGGCGATATCGGAAATATCAATCAGCCGCTGATCAGGGATCCGGTATATATCCGAGAGGCAGATTATGTTGTGATGGAATCTACCTACGGAGACCGCAGTCATGGAGAACGTCCGGATTATCCGGCAATACTGGCAGAGATCATCCAGAGGACCTTTGACAGAGGCGGCAGTTTGGTGATCCCGTCCTTTGCAGTAGGCCGTACTCAGGAAATGCTGTATTTTATCCGACAGATCAAAGAACAGGGACTGGTCCACGGCCATGATGGTTTTACGGTATATGTAGACAGTCCCCTTGCCAATGAGGCAACTACGATCTTCAGTGAGAATGCATATACCTGCTATGATGAGGAAGCAATGGATCTTTTGAATAAAGGTATCAATCCGTTATCCTTCCAGGGATTGAAGACCTCCGTTACTACCGATGATTCCAGAGCTATCAATTTTGATGAGGACTGCAAGGTGATCATTTCCGCCAGTGGTATGTGTGATGCTGGTCGTATCAAACATCATCTGAAACACAATCTGTGGAATCCCAGAAATACCATTCTTTTTGTTGGATACCAGGCTATCGGAACTCCGGGACGGGCATTATTGGAAGGTGCTGTGGAGATGAAGTTGTTTGGTGAGACTGTGCAGGTAGCTGCTGAAATATGCAAAATGCCGGGAATCAGCGGTCATGCTGATGTAAACGGACTTATAGAATGGGCGAAAGCCTTTGAGACGAGACCAAAACACGTATTTGTTACGCATGGTGATGATACGGTGACGGAGATTTTTGCCCAGAGGCTTAAAGAAGAGCTTGGGTATGATGCAACAGCACCCTTTAGTGGAACTGAATATGATCTTCTGGAGAACCGGTGTATCCATGAGGCTGTTGGTATTCGGATCGTAAAGGCAACTGCTTCGCCGAAAACAACCAAGGCTGCCCGTGCATATGAGAAGCTGCTGGCTATGGGACGTCGCCTGATGTCCGTGATCCGGAAGAATGAAGGCTGCCCTAATAAAGATCTGGATCGTTTTGCAAGAGATATCCAGTCACTGTGTGACAAGTGGGATAGAACGGATATTTAACCGAATAACGTTGAGGCAGTTATTTTGTCAGATCATTCTAAAATCACCCTGCGGAAATTTTTCGCAGGGTGATGATAAATCCGATATACAAAATAAGATTATGTGAGATCAGCCTTCGTTCAATGCCTGGCGGATGGCTTTTGCAAGCTGATCCGGACATGAAGTTGGTTTGAATCCGCAGCGGATGCCTTCCAGACGGGAGATCACTTCATCTGCATCCATTCCCTCTGCAAGCTGTGCAACACCCTGTGTGTTTCCGGAACATCCGCCTGTAAACTTGATATTGTGAACTTTTTTATTATCGTCGATCTCGAACTCAATTCCCTGAGCACAGACGCCTTTTGTCTTATAAACCATTCTGGTTACCTCCTGTTCTGTTTATTTATCGATTATAGCATCTCTCAAAAAAAGTTTCCATAAAAAATAAAATTTGTTATAATGAACAATGTAGAAAAAGAAAAAGATACTGCTGAACGGAAAAAACTGTGAAATTCAGCGGGATATCATATTGAAAGAGAGGATTTACAGATCATGAAATGTGTTGGAATCATAGGAGCAATGGAACAGGAAGTAGCAAGACTGAAAGAGGTTATGGAGAATGTATCCATTACTACCAGAGCCGGAATGGATTTTTATGAGGGTGTTCTGGAAGGAAAGAAGGTAGTTGTGGTACAGTCCGGGATCGGTAAGGTAAATGCCGGCATGTGCACCCAGATCCTGGCAGATCTCTTTCAGGTGGAAGCGGTGATCAATACCGGTATCGCAGGAAGCCTTAACAATGATATCAATATTGGAGATATCGTACTTTCCACAGATGTTCTTCATCATGATATGGATGCAACCGGATTCGGATATCCGAAGGGACAGATCCCGCAGATGAAAGAGTTTTCTTTCCAGGCAGATGAGTGCCTTCGTAAGATCGCACATGATGTATGCGAGGAAGTAAATCCGGAGATCAGGGTTTTTGAAGGAAGAATTGCTTCCGGAGATCAGTTTGTATGTGATCAGGGTGTAAAAGATAATATTGTAAAGGAATTCAGCGCCTATGCTGTTGAGATGGAGGGCGCAGCGATCGGACAGGCAGCAGCTCTTAACGGGATTCCATTCCTGATCATCCGTGCTATCTCAGATAAAGCAGATAATAGTGCGAACATGGATTATCCGGCTTTTGAAAAGCTTGCAATTGAGCACAGCGTACGTCTGACCCAGGGAATGCTGAAACGGATGGCCTGATCGGAACTTTGGAGGGAACCGTCATTTTTCTTCTGCATATACTGTAAGAGATAGCAGAGAGAGGACAGCAGAAGAGTTATGATCTATCCAGATTTTTATCCGTTTTATGCTACACAGGGAAGTCCTGGTTTTTATAATGAAGAGAGAGAACAGGAAAAGGAATTTGATCTGATGAGATCATACTATCCGGATACAGCCCGAAGGATCCAGGAAAAAGCGGAAGCACAGTGTCAGCTTTTGGATTATGAGGGAAGCCGGCTGTATGATGAATATCCGGATCGTTTCATGCTCTATCACATCTGTCACCAGGTGAAAGGACAGATGGAAGGAGATACCAGTGTACAGGAGATTCCAGGAGGGTTCCTGGATGATCTGATCGAAGTGCTGGTGTATCAGGAGATTTCCAGACGAAGATGCAGGAGGAAAAGGTGCAGAAAATGTTTCCGCACTGAGTATTAAAATGGCGGTTTACCCATGAACGATACAGTGATACTGGCAGAAGCGACCAAAACTGGTTCGCACAACATCTGTCCATATACAATAAAACAAAAAGTGAATATAATGGAAGTATGATGAAAACAATAAGGGAATTTTTAGAAGAACAGATTAATGAACAGCTGATACAGGCTGTTGTCAGTGGCCGCAGGACTGGCGAGGGACCTTCCAAGGTGAAGCTTCGTCCTGTGGAGCTGAAGGGTCAGATTTTTTACCAGGCGTCCATGACAGAAGGGACGAAGGTTTATCATAAGAATTTTACCAGGGAAGAGATGATCGCTTATCTGGAGCATGCCATGGAGGAATTTCGTCAGCTTCAGGCAACCGGACGCAGTCAGGATGGAAGTATCCTTATCAGCAAGAAAGGGAAAGCAACCATCAAAACAAAACAACACGGGCCTGCACAGAATGAGAAGATAAAGATCGCTCCTCATAACCGGGTGAAACAGTACATTCTCAGAGAGGGAACGGCAGCTCCGTTTCTGGTGGATCTGGGAGTTATGACAAAGGATGGAAAGATCGTTGCTTCCAGATATGACAAGTTCAGACAGATCAATCGCTTTCTGGAGTTTATCAGGGATATCCTTCCGAAGCTTCCTAAAGACAGAGAGATCACGATCCTGGATTTTGGCTGCGGAAAATCCTATCTTACTTTTGCTATGTATTATTATCTCAGAGAACTGGAGGGTTTTGATGTAAACATCATAGGGCTGGATCTTAAGGAAGATGTGATACGGCATTGCAGTGAATTGGCCAGATCTTATGGTTATGACAAGCTGCATTTTTACCAGGGAGATATTGCAGGGTACGAAGGCGTTTCTTCTGTGGACATGGTGGTGACACTTCATGCCTGCGATACAGCAACAGATTTCGCTCTGGCCAAGGCAGTGGAATGGGGGGCTCAGGTGATCCTGTCTGTTCCATGCTGTCAGCATGAACTGAATCGTCAGATCCGAAACGAAATGCTCCAGCCTGTTATGCGTTATGGGATCCTGAAGGAAAGAATGGCAGCTCTGATCACAGATGGTCTTCGTGCCGAGCTTCTGGAAAGCAAAGGATATGAAACCCAGCTTCTTGAATTTATCGATATGGAACATACACCAAAGAATATTTTGATCCGCGCAGTAAAAACCGGAAAGAAAAGGAGCAGGGACAGTTTTTCGGATACCATGAAGGCTCTTCATGTGGCTCCTACCCTGGACAGGCTTCTTTATCCGGAAGAGTCAGCCTCACAGAAGGGAGAATGACATGATGAAGATCCTACGTAAGGGAGTGATACTGCTGGTGATCTTTGTGGCAGTAGTAGCCGGGACCTCATTTCTGATGAACAGTCAGTCTACAGATAACCGCTCAGATATGAACGATGCCACACTTCCGGAGGTTATGGTAAAGATCGGAAGTACCCAGGCAAATAAGATGTATGGATACAGACAGCAGATGCAGACCGATTTCATGAGAGGAAGTATTACTCCGCTGGATACGACCAAAAAAGTGTCTTTTGAGATCAACCCATATGCTGATACAGTAACAGGGCTTGCTTATGAGGTACGGACTTCAGACGGAAGCAAGGTTATGGAGAACCGTAAGATCAAGAATCTCACGAAAGAGGACAACGGCTGTTTAAGTACAGAGATTGAGATCGGCAGTGACCTTCGCATGAACCAGGAGTATTCCATGCAGATCACGCTGGATACCAGTGAGGGGGAAGTTTACTACTATACAAGAGTGGTTTCCAGAACCCAGTTGAATACAGAAGCGTATCTTCAGTTTGTCAAGGATTTTTCCACAAAGTGTCTGGACAAGGAACAGGCAGATGCGCTGACCGGATATCTGGAAGCGGAGGATATTTCCGGCGGAACGAATTACAATAATATTTCCATCAATTCCGGACTTTCCAATATCAGCTGGGGATCCCTTTCTCCGAAGCTCTACATGGAAGGAGTTCCGCTGATCGATGATATCAATGAAACGACTGCAAGTATCACGCTGGATTATCAGATTTCCGCACAGGATGATGAGGGTAAAACCGAAATTTATGATGTTACGGAATTTTACCGTATGCGTTATACAGAAACAAGGATCATGCTGCTGGATTTTAAACGTTCTGCAACGAAGGTATTTGATCCGTCTCAGAAGGTAGTTTCCGATGCAGGCCTGCTTCTGGGTGTCCGTGACAAGAATGTCACCTATGCTTCAGACAGCAGTGGAAAGATTGTTGCTTTTGAGCAGGATGGGGATCTCTGGTCTTATGCACCGTCCAGCGGAAAGATCACAAGGGTCTTCAGCTTCCGCAAAGAGGAAGATAACGATTCCAGATATGTGCGCAACGAACATGATATCAAGATCATCCGAGTAGCAGATAACGGGGATGTGGACTTTGTATTGTACGGTTACATGAACCGTGGTGTTCACGAGGGGTACAGCGGTGTCTGTGTTTATCACTACAACAGCGACCGTAATGTGGTGGAAGAAAAAGTATTCATACCAAGTACAGAATCCTACGAGTTCCTGAAGGAAGATCTTGGAACACTCACTTATGTAAACAAAAACAATCAGCTGTTTCTGCTGTTTGCACAGAAGCTGTATCAGGTAGATATTGAGACAGGAACCTCACAGGTTCTGGAAGAAGGAATCAAACAGAACCATTTTGTTGTGTCAGATACCAAGGCACATGCAGCATGGCTGATCGAATCTGGAGATGATGCAGGGAAGATCCGGGAAATTGAATTTGATTCTCTGAAAACAAGAGATATTTCGCCGGAAAGCGGAAAAAATCTGAGAGCTCTGGGATTTATGAATGAAGATCTGGTATATGGGATCCTTTCCGATGAAGACATTCTTACGGATACCAACGGACATGAAACAGAGGGAATCAGTACATTCCGCATTGAAAGCTTTAAAGGAAAGGTGAAAAAAGAGTATCGTCAGGATGGCCTTTATATCACTAACGTAACGGTTGGCAGTACCATGATGGAGTTTGAACTTTCTGCAAAATCGGGGAATGCTTATACAGTCCAGAAAAAGGACAATATCATGAATAACAAAAAAGCATCCGGAAGCCAGATAGATGTAGCATTGATCACTACAAACCGTGCAGGAACGCTGATCCGCCTGACTATGACTCAGAAACCGGAGACAGACAGTCCGCTGCTTGTTTGTTCCAAGATCGAGAGTACTGAAGACTCATCGGTAACATTGGATACTACCGTTCCACAGGGAGAACTTTATTATGTTTATGCATATGGTTCTCTTGACCGTATCTATACCGATCCGGCTGCAGCTGTGAAACGCGCGGATGCGCAGACTGGAGTGGTACTTAACCGTGCGCAGCAGTATGTCTGGGAACGTGGAAACAAAAAAACAAAGCTCCAGATGAATATAGAGGATGTACCGGAAAGTATACGTACAGCCAACTGGAAGAAAAAAGAACTTCAGGATAGCCTTGGTGATATGGGAACGGTGATCGATCTGACCGGCTGCACTCTTGACAATGTTCTTTATGAGGTCAGTGCCCAGAGACCGGTGATCGCCAAGACAGGAGAAAATTCCAGTGTGGTGATCGTAGGCTATGATGAATATAATACCTATCTTTATGATCCGGCAACAGGGCAGATCAGCCCGTATGGAATGAATGACAGTACAGCGCTGTTTGAGAGTGCCGGAAATGTATTTCTCACTTATATAGAAAACGTCATAGAGTGATGCTTACAGAGCAGGCCGGATGAAGGCCATGGGGTTACAGCAGGATGGCAAGACGGGAGTTCCCGTTTGGCATAAATCGGAAAACAGGAAAAAAGTTCCTGTTTTCCGGGAAAAGCGCGACAGGAAAGGGGAAAAATCAATGTTAAGTGAAAGTATTAAAAAACTGGTACAGTATGGGGTGGAGAGTGGTATTACTCCGGAATGCGAAAGAATTTATGCAACCAATCTTCTTCTGGATGCCTTTGGGGAAAGCGAATATACAGAACCGGAGACAGAGTATGCTAAAATCAATCTTGAGGAGACTTTGAACGAACTTCTTGATGAGGCTGTAAAGAGGGGCATCATCGAGGACAGTATTGTGTACAGAGATCTCTTTGATACAAAACTGATGAACTGTCTGATGCCGCGTCCTGCCCAGGTACAGAGAGAATTCTGGGATGCTTATAAAGAAGATCCGGAGAAAGCCACAGATTATTTTTATAAGCTGAGTCAGGACAGTAACTATATCAGACGTTATCGCGTAAAAAAAGATCAGAAATGGACAGTAGACAGCGAATATGGCAAGATCGATATCACGATCAACCTGTCCAAGCCGGAAAAAGATCCAAAGGCTATCGCAGCTGCCAAGCTGGTAAAATCCAGCAGCTATCCAAAATGTCTGCTTTGTCCGGAAAATGAAGGCTATGCAGGAAGAGTCAATCATCCGGCAAGGGAGAACCACAGGATCATCCCGATCACCATCAATGACAGTCCATGGGGCTTCCAGTACTCTCCATATGTTTACTACAATGAACATTGTATCGTATTTAACAGTCAGCATACTCCGATGAAGATCGAGAGAAATACATTTATCAAGCTGTTTGATTTTGTAAAGCTGTTCCCACATTATTTCCTTGGCTCCAATGCGGATCTTCCAATCGTAGGAGGTTCTATCCTCAGCCACGATCATTTCCAGGGCGGGCATTATACCTTTGCCATGGCGAAGGCAGAGATTGAAAAGCATGTGACGATCCCGGGATACGAAGATGTGGAAGCCGGCATTGTAAAATGGCCTCTTTCCGTACTGCGTATCCGCAGCAAAGACGAGACGAGACTGATCGATCTGGCAACACATGTACTGGCAGGCTGGAGAGGATATACGGATGAGGCTGCATTTATCTTTGCAGAAACAGACGGAGAGCCGCATAACACCATCACACCGATCGCACGTAAAGTGGGAGATACCTTTGAACTGGATCTGACATTACGTAACAATATCACAACAGAGGAGCATCCGCTGGGGGTTTATCATCCACATGCATGCTATCATCATATCAAGAAAGAGAATATCGGTCTTATCGAAGTTATGGGACTCGCTGTTCTTCCGGCACGTCTGAAAGAAGAGCTAGAGCTTCTTGAAGAATACATTTTAAGCGGCAGGGACATCGCTTCCAATGAGAAAATCGAGAAACATGCTGCATGGGTTGCAGAATTTCTGCCAAAATATGAGAAACTTGATAAAGATAATATCCAGGAAGTCCTTCGCAGGGAAGTGGGCAATGTATTTGTTCATGTACTGGAGGATGCCGGTGTTTATAAATGCACACCAGAGGGCAGGGATGCATTTATGAGATTTATCAATACTCTGTAAAAAAAGTACGGAGGCACCCGGGGATGGATATGTATTTCAGGAGGAGTTTGTTTATATGAAAAACAGAGAAAAAACCGGAAAGGCCTTTCGGATAAAATGGCTTTTGCTGGCACTTGTGGCAGCTGCACTGATCTTTGTGCCGGCTGCATCGCATAAGGTGTCGGCGGCGAAGCTTGTTTATACCGTTAAGTTCAATAATAATTCAGGTACCAGCAAAAGTAAGACGTATACCGCACTGACACGGAACGTGACATTAAATACTACGATCCGGCTTCCGGCAGTACCCAAGGCTGTGGGATATCAGAATCTCGGATGGACTACACGGAAGGGGAGCAGTAAGGTAGTATATAAAGCAGGTGCCCGCGTAAAGGTCAGAAAAGATATGACTCTGTATGCGGTCCGCAGAAAGAGCAGATACTATACCGTAAACTTCTATCTTGGAAATGGAAGCACCAATTCCGCATATAAGAAGCTGCAGAAAAAAGTAGAAGAGGGTACATATTACACATTGCCTGCAGTTCCATCCAGATCGGGATATGTAAATCTTGGCTGGTCAACAGCAAAGAACGGCAAGGCATCTACTGCAAAAAAAGTAGGAACGAAGATTAAAATCTCCGGTAATATCAGATACTATTCCGTACAGATGCAGTCAGTAAAAGTAAATCTCCGCAAGGCAAACGGAACCGTATGGAAGACAGTAACACTTGGAAAGGGCGGTTACCTTAAGCTTCCATCTGTATCCAATGCGACAGGTTATACGTTTATGGGCTGGTCTAAGACCAGACGGACCGGTTCTTCCACAGATCCGGATTATGAAGCCGGCGAACTTCTGCGGATCAGCAAAAACACCAATCTGTATGCGACGGTATTTAACCGTGCACTGGAGAAGGATATCAGCTCCGATGAGATGGCTCATCCGGCGATCGGTATGATGTACAGTAAGGTTATTTTTGTGGGAGATTCCCGTACTGCAGGAATACAGGCGACACTGAACAAACAGATGAGCAGTTCTGTAACAAATGGGGTTTCTTTTGTTGCAAACCCAGGAAAGGGCTTGAGCTGGTTCCGGGATACAGGATATGCACAGCTTATAGAAGAGATCGACAAAACAGAAGGTTCCAAACCGATCGCCGTTATCTTTAATCTGGGTGTCAATGACCTGGGAAATGCAGGCAATTATGTCAGCTATATGACCAATATTGCATCCACACTGAAAAGTAAGAACTGTAAACTCTTTTATATGTCCGTAAACCCGATCAACAGTACCATGATCACAAAAGCAGGAAGAGGCGCCCGTACAGAGGCACAGGTAAGAGAATTCAACAGCAAGATCCGTTCCGGTCTTTCTCTGGATTACAAGTACATCGATATGTACAGCGTACTTATGAAAAAAGGCTACGGGACCAATGCCTCCTACAATGGCACAGACGCTGACAGTGATGATGGACTCCACTACACAACAAAGACATTCAAGAGGATCTACTATTACTGCATTACTTATCTCAACACAGGAAGTATCAACGCATCTTATTATTAATGGTATAACAGACAGAAAAATCCCGTCTGCCGGAGACATTCCGCCAGGCGGGATTTTTCTGTCCGGCGGCCCGCTATTTTTCTGTCCGACAGGGCAATTACTCCTTGCACGAACCATGAGAATAGTCTATACTTAATTCGATACGGACGTTTGGAGGTCCGCAGGGACGTGTGATCCTGAATATGAGGAATGAGGTATAGATTATGAAACTGACAACAGTGAAAGAGATTTACAGAAACCGTGAACAGTATCTCGACAAAGAGATCACCGTAGGTGGATGGGTACGAAGTGTTCGTGATTCCAAGGCGTTTGGATTCATCGTACTTCATGATGGAAGCTTTTTTGAAACTCTTCAGATCGTATATCACGATAACATGGAGAATTTCGCAGAGGTTTCCAAGCTGAACGTTGGAGCAGCCATCATTGTTAAGGGAACGCTGGTAGCTACCCCTCAGGCGAAGCAGCCATTTGAGATCCAGGCAACAGAGATATCTGTAGAGGGAGCTTCCGCACCGGATTATCCACTTCAGAAGAAGAGACACAGTCTTGAATACTTAAGGACCATGACACATTTAAGACCGAGAACAAATACTTTTCAGGCTGTATTTCGTGTACGTTCTCTCTGTGCATATGCGATCCATAAATTTTTCCAGGAGAGAGGCTTTGTCTATGTGCATACACCGCTGATCACAGGAAGTGACTGTGAAGGTGCAGGAGAGATGTTCCAGGTAACAACACTGGATCCGAAGAATATTCCGCTGACAGAGGATGGAAGTGTTGATTATTCACAGGATTTCTTCGGAAAGGAGACAAATCTTACCGTAAGCGGACAGCTGAACGGAGAGACTTATGCACAGGCATTCCGTAATATCTACACATTCGGACCGACCTTCCGTGCTGAGAATTCCAACACTACCCGCCATGCAGCTGAGTTCTGGATGATCGAGCCTGAGTGTGCGTTTGCAGACCTTCAGGATGCTATGGAGCTTGCAGAGGCTATGCTGAAATACGTGATCCGTTATGTCTTTGAGAATGCACCGGAGGAAATGAACTTCTTCAATTCCTTCATTGACAAGGGGCTTCTTGACAGACTGAACCATGTGCTTAATTCTGAATTTGCGCATGTGACCTATACAGAGGCTGTTGAGATCCTTGAGAAGAACAATGACAAATTTGATTACAAGGTATTCTGGGGATGTGATCTTCAGACAGAGCATGAGCGCTATCTGACAGAGCAGGTCTACAAGAGACCGGTATTTGTTACAGATTATCCGAAGGAGATCAAGGCATTCTACATGAAACTCAACGAGGATGGAAAGACAGTTGCGGCTATGGACTGTCTGGTGCCGGGAATCGGAGAGATCATTGGAGGAAGCCAGAGAGAGGATGACTACGACAAGCTGAAAACACGTATGGATGAGCTGGGTCTGAAACCGGAGGATTACGATTTCTATCTGGATCTTCGTAAATATGGTTCCACACGTCATTCCGGCTTTGGTCTTGGATTTGAGAGATGTGTCATGTACCTTACAGGTATGGGCAACATCCGTGACGTGATCCCATTCCCGAGAACTGTAAAGAACTGCGATCTTTGATCAGAACACTTTTGCACAGCAGGACGTTCTGTGCTCCTGAGATCAGAGAACAGCAGGGAGAAATTGGCAACAGGTATTGATATGTGTGACTGACACACAAGGGAGAACATTATGAGATTTATTCATCTTGCAGACGTGCATCTGGGCGCAGTTCCCGACAGGGGCTGCCCGTGGAGCAAAGAGCGGGAGGAAGAAATCTGGAGCACTTTCCGCCGGGTTATTGCGGGCATCCGCGAAGATCCGGTGGATTTGCTATTTATATCCGGAGATCTGTTCCACCGCCAGCCTCTTATGAGAGAGCTTAAGGAAGTAAATTATCTGTTTTCCACCATCCCGGATACCAGAGTGTATCTGATGGCAGGAAATCATGATTTTATAAGCAGAGATTCTTTTTATAATACGTTTGAGTGGAATTCCAATGTTATATTTTTCAGGAGCAGGGAACTGACCTGCGTTAAAGATCCTAGGCTTGATGTCTATGTATATGGACTGAGTTACTATGACCGGGAAATAAAAGACGGACTTTATGATCAGGCTGTCCCTGTCCAGAAAGAAGGAATCCATATTCTGCTGGCCCATGGCGGCGATGAGAAGCATATTCCTCTCAGTGCAGCAGCTCTGGCGGCGTCAGGCTTCGATTATGTGGCGTTAGGGCATATCCACAAGCCGCAGATCCTGATCCGTGACCAAGCGGCCTTTTCCGGGGCTCTGGAGCCCATTGACAGGAATGATACAGGGGAACATGGATATATGGAGGGACGACTGATCAACGGAAGGATCCGTACAGAGTTCGTTCCCTTTGCCTGTCGTTCCTATCAGCAGCTGGTAATGACACTTCACGAGGAAACTACACAGATATCTTTGGAAGAAGCGGTAAAATCCCAGATTTTCCGCAGAGGAGGAAGGAATATCTACAGGATCGTTCTTCAGGGAATGCGTTCGCCGGATCTTCTTCTGATCCCTGAGAAACTGAAAAGTCTCGGAAATGTTACCGATGTTGTGGATGAATCCTGGCCGGCGTATGATCTTGGTGAGCTCTACAAACGCTACAGCGGTACTCTGATCGGTGATTATATCGGCTATTTTCTGGCCAAAAAGGGTATGGATACCGTGGAAAAAAAGGCGCTGTATTATGGGCTTCAGGCATTGCTTGAGACAGGCAGCCGGCGATAAAGGGGCAGCACAGGAGGATAGCATAAGATGGTTATCAGACGTTTAAAAATAAAAAATTTCGGGAAGATCCGGGACAAGGATATGGAGCTTTCGCCTGGGATCAACGTACTTTACGGTGAAAATGAGAGTGGAAAAACTACCACACATACATTTATCCGCTCCATGTTTTATGGCGTTCGCAGACTGCGGGGAAAGGCTGCTCTGAACGATACATATACAAAATATGAACCGTGGGAAAATCCGGCAGAATATGGTGGGATCATGTGGTTCACAAGCAAGGGGAAGAAGTATCGTCTAACCAGGAATTTTTATAAAGAAAAGAAGCTAGGAGAGCTTCTCTGTGAAGATGATGGCAGTCTTGTGGATGCGGAACAGGGAGCTCTTGGGACTATTCTGGGAAATGTAAGTGAGGCAGTTTATGATAATACGGTGTCTGTGGCACAGCTGAAAAGCGTTACAGGAAAAGATCTCGTACGTGAACTGCAGAATTACATGGCCAGCTATCAGGGAACCGGTGACAGTTCCATTGACATGGGACGAGCCATGCAGATGCTGAAAATGTCCAGAAAAGGATATCTGACAGAAGCGGCCCGGCGAAAAAAGGAGCTGGAAAAGGAAAAAGAAAAGATTTCCGCAAACATGGAATATATCCGCAGAGAGATCCGTGAACTGGATGAGAAGCGTGATCGGATCATGCAGCAGCAGGACGGGATGAACATAGGGACCAGAGAACGGAGTACAGAGGATCTTCTTGAGCTTCGGATCGATCGTGTAAAAAGAAGACGGGAGCTGACAGATGCAGTTCTGGCAGTTGTGCTGCTTGGTGGGATTGCCGGTACCGGCTGCCTGGCGGCTTTTTCCGGGCAGGTCATTTTCAGTGTTCTGGCAGGCGTGGCAACTGCGGCGATTTCTGTAGCGGCATTGTTTTTTCGCATACGGCTCAGCAGGGAGCTGAATAAGAGAGAACGTCAGAGAGAGCGCTGGCATTCCAGACATGAGGAGCTGACCTGGAACCGGAACAGTCTGGACAGTGACTACGAAGAGAAGCATACAGCGCTGGAGAACCTGCAGGCAGAGTTGACGGAATGTGAAGAAAACACAGAAGTGATCACTCCGGAGGAAACGGAGATCCAGGCGTTGAATATGGCTATGGAGACGATTGAGGCACTTTCCGGAAACATTACGGATCAGGTAGGGGTCCGTCTGAAAAAACGTACATCTGAGATATTAAGTGAGATCACCGGTGGCAGATACCAGGAGGTTCTGATGGATGAGGCACTGCATATATCTGTGAACACAGGGGAGCGTATCGTATCCATTGAGAGACTGAGTCGCGGGACACTGGAGCAGATTTATTTTGCCCTTCGTATGGCAGCAGGAGAGCTTTTCTGCAAAGAGGAACCGTTCCCTGTGATCCTGGATGATGTATTTGGCATGTATGATGAAGAACGTCTTGCAGCGGCTCTCAGGTGGCTGCATAAAGAAAACAGACAGGTGATCATAAGTACCTGCCATAAAAGAGAAATGGAGATCCTGGATAAAGAGAGGATTCCCTATCAGAAGCTTCCTATGTGAGCTTTTGCAGGAAGATTTCAGCATAAAGATCAAAAGCAAAGCAGACAGCAGATGCGGATCATGGATATCCGTCTGTTACAGAAATATAAAGCGGCTGCGCTTTCTGAGAAACTGTTATATCGTTCTCAGAAGGTGCAGCCGCTTTGCGTGCGTTATGATTTATTTATTTCTCATGCTGGCTCATGTAATTTGTTACGCAGCGTTTGATTCTGTCTACCGGATTCAGAAGGTGGCTGACAGAGGTATCATGGTTCAGCGTATCAATGATCAGAGCAATATATTTGCTCATATCGCAGCTGATGTAGTATGGCTTCTCAAGAAGCTCCGGTGACTGATAAACCAGGTTAGTAGTAAGGAGCTTGTCGAAGTAGCCCTTCTTGTAAGCATCGTCAAATTTATCAAGACCATCGGTAAAGAATCCGAAGGTAGAGCAGATGTAAACTCTGCCTGCTCCTTTCTCTTTCAGGAGAGACGCAATCTTAATGATCGTATCACCGGAGGAGATCATATCATCGATCAGGATCATATCCTTGCCCTCGATCTTTGGTCCGAGGAATTCATATGCTGCGATCGGATGACGGCCGTTTACATATCTTGAGTAATCCAGACGTTTATAGTACATACCCATATCAACACCGAGGACATTGGCGAGATAGATCGCACGGTTCATGCTTCCTTCGTCCGGGCTGATCGTCATGAAATGATCCTTGTCGATATGAAGTCCCTTTTCATTATTAAGAAGAGCCTTGATGAACTGGTAGGATGGCTGTACAGTCTCAAAACCATGAAGAGGAGTCGCATTCTGTACACGGGAATCATGTGCATCAAAGGTGATGATATTCTCAACACCCATATCGATCAGCTCATGAAGTGCATTGGCACAGTCAAGAGACTCTCTTCCGACACGTTTGTCCTGGCGACTCTCATAGAGATATGGCATGATCACGTTGACTCTGCGGGCTTTTCCGCCTACAGCGGCGATAACACGCTTCATATCCTGGAAATGATCATCCGGGGACATAAGATTCGTGTAAGGTCCGATCGGATAGGATAAGCTGTAATTTGTCACATCTACCATTACGTAGATATCATCACCGCGGACAGATTCGTTGATGGTGCATTTACCCTCACCGGAGCCGAAACGTGGAGTCTTGGCGTCAATAATGTAAGAATCGCGCTTGTATCCCTCGAATGCAAAGGAGTCCATTCCAGGATACTGTCTTTCGGCACGCCATTTGACCAGCCAGTCATTCACCTTCGCGCCTAATGAGCTGCAGCTCTGAAGGGGAATCAGTCCAAGTCTTCCTACCGGGAGTGTGGAAAAATCTTTTGTATTTACCTGTGCCATTTTAATTTCCTCCTAAAAATATTTTCTGTATACGGATGTCCTTCCCGATCAACGATATCATCTGATAGTTGCTGGCAATTCGGGAAAATGTTCTCTCGGAATAGGTATCCGAGAAATTTTTGAGCGTCAGATTCGTGGAAATGATCGTGGATTTCCTGCGCATGATCCGCTCATTGAGACAGAGAAAAAGCTGTGAAGATACGAAACTGTTGGTAAGCTCCGTTCCCAGGTCATCAATGATCAGAAGATCACAGTCATAGATCAGTTCCTCGTCTGTGCCGGTATCTTTTCGGGAAAAAGAATTCGCAGCCATCATATCAAAAAGATCGTAGGCGGAAAAGTACAGGACACAGTGGGTGGATCTGAGAAGCTCTCGGGCGATGCAGTGTGAAAGAAAGGTTTTTCCCACACCGGTATCACCATATAAAAACAGATTTTCAAATTTATGGTCGAAGTTCTGCACAAAGCGCTGTGCAGTGTCATAGGCCCGTCTGGCTGTTTCCAGGGCAGACAGTCCCGTGGCTTCGTTTTTTATTGTAGCAGAATAATAGTCAAATGAAAAGCTGTCAAAATTCTCTTTTTCGAGAATTTCATTCAGATTGGACTGTGCATAAAGCAGTTCGATCTCAGCTTTTTTAAAACAGGTGCATTTTCGGCTGCCGATATAGCCGGTATCCTGACAGTCAGGGCAGGTGTAAGGCATCTCCAGATAGTCTCCGGGAAAGCCGTTTGCAACAAGAAGGGTGATCCGTTCATCGGAAAGCTCCTGGATGGCTGCCTTCAGATCCGAAGTCCCCTTTTCTTCGCCGTTTAAAAGGCGACGGACTTTGTCAGCACTTAAAGTTGCCACCTCGTCATCGATCTCTTTCAGACGGGGGATCTTTCCGTAGGCTTCGGCTGTGTGCTCCTCCAGAATACGGTGGTTCTGTGCCTGCCGGCGGCTGTATTCTCTCATTATAGTATCATATTGAAAATTCTGTAAAGGCATAAAGCGCTCCTTCCAGGTTCTGTTACTGATTATTTAAAAGACGTTTCTCATATTCCGCAAAATCATAATCACGCTGGTGGAAATTATTGAAGCGGTTGCTATTCTGAGGCTGAGTCTGGGGCTGCTTCTTCCTGGAAACGGATTTCTCAAGCTGGCGTTTTTTGTGTGCGGCATCCAGAAGCCGGATATCCTCCAGCGTATGTACGTTTTTCTTTTTCCAGCCGGAGAGGATCTTATCTGCATATTGGAAACTGGGCTGTCCGGTGGAAAGGACAGTACGGCTGCAGGCTTCCTGGATCAGCTCCAGATCAAAACCGTAGGTCTTGCGCCAGGTATCAATGTAAGTGATCTCGTTATCAACAGGATTGCGGCCGCTGATCCCCATAGCCTTCAGGATCGTGTAATAATCCTTGGAAAAACGGGAGCTGGCATCCCGGGCCATCTCGACGGTGGTGATGCCGTCTTTTGCCCAGGCGAGTGCAACAGTTTCAATATAACGCATACTCTTGCGGCCTCTGGAAACACAGTATTCCACCAGATATTCGATGAGATCCGCAGACATATGGAGTTCATCATAGAAAAAAAGGATCTTCTGCATTTCTGTAGGCGTCAGTGTTTTGGTCAGATACTGCTCTGTGATATAGAGAAGCTGACTGATCTCTTCGTTTTGCTTAAGTTCTCTGATCCGGTCAGGAGTGAGACTGAGAATGTAATCAGCGGAGCTTGGGACTCCCGGATCCGTGTTCCCGGAAACGGAAGCAGAATTGCCGGAACCGGTGAAAGTATCCACGGAAGCGCTGCTCTCTCTATGACCGGTATCCGCAAAGGGTTCCAGCAAAGTGATCCCGGAAAGCTTCTGATCTGCAGTATAGGTTAATGCGATCAGTTTCTCACCTTCCCAGTATTTCAGCGCACGGGAAATATCTCTTTCCGTGCAGAAAAGGCTGTCTGCCATATGCTCCAGGCTGAAAGAAGAAGGAGCGGCAGATACCATCCGGAGAAGGTAGATATATACCTTTACGAACTCCCCGTTGGCACGAGGCATGAAATTGTCAATAAAGCGATTGGAAAGAATCGTTACCTCCAGTTCAGAGGAATTCTGAAGTGAAATCAGGCTCATGATCAGCAGCTCCCTTTCTAAAATACAGCAGATATTTCAGGTGATATCCCAAAGTCCGCCATGCTAAAAAGGATTATAGCACAACCGCTTTTACTTGAGAATAGTCTATTTTCACAGAAGTTGTGCACCAATTTCCATGTGGAAAATGTGGATAGTGTGGAAAACTTTGAGGATAACATTATCAGCAACTAACAAAAACCTTAATTTTGTAAGAAAAATGCGGTATTTGTTGAATTTGGCTGTTGAATTATGTAAAGTAGGTTATACACAAAAAAATCCACATGCCAGGCACGTCTGAAATGTGCATAAGCATGTGGATAATGTGGATAATTATTTTCCGAGAAGGTGTTCTCCAATATTTACAACGTCTCCGGCGCCCATAGTTATCAACAAATCACCATGTGCACAACTTTTTAAGAGGAAGCTCTCGATCTCATCAAAAGTCGGGAAATATTCGCAGGGGGTTCCAAGTTCCTGGATCTGTTTCTGGAGATCCTGGGAAGAAATACCAAGATTGTCTGTTTCACGTGCGGCATAAATATCAGCCAGTACAACATGATCGGCCAGAGTCAGCGCTTTTGCAAATTCCGGAAGAAGAGCTTTGGTACGTGTGTAGGTATGAGGCTGGAATACACACCATACCTTCTGATGCGGATAATTCTTTGCAGCATGAAGGGTTGCCTCGATCTCGGTTGGATGATGCGCGTAATCATCAATGATGGTGATACCGCCGATCTCACCTTTATACTGGAAACGACGGTCTGTACCGGTAAAGCTTCCGAGACCTTTGACGATCACATCATCCGGAAGGTCCAGAAGGCGTCCTACGGCAATGGCGGCCAGTGCATTGGATACGTTGTGGATACCCGGTACACGCAGATAATAGCTGCCGATCTTTTTGCCACGGAAGAGAACGGAGAAGGAAGGATGTCCGTATTTATCCCAGGTAATGTCTGCTGCGGTGTAATCGGCATCGTGCTCCAGACCATAGGTAAGAACATTGCATGGAAGCTCCCGGGTGATCGTCTCATACTCCGGTGTGTCGGCGTTGATGATCAGAGTGCCGTCAGCAGGGAGAAGCTCTGCAAATTTCCGGAAGGAATGGCGGATGTCATCGATGTCCTTGAAGAAATCCAGATGATCGGCATCCATGTTCAGGATCACACTGATCTTAGGGAAGAAGCTTAAAAAGCTGTTGGTGTATTCGCATGCCTCTGTGATAAAGGTCTCAGAATTTCCAACGCGGATGTTTCCGTGGATAGCAGGAAGGATTCCGCCAACACTGATGGTAGGATCACAGTCACCCTCAAGAAGGATATGGGAAACCATGGAAGTAGTAGTGGTTTTTCCGTGGGTTCCGGAAATTGCGATCGGTGTATCGTAGTTCCGCATGATCTGTCCCAGAAGCTCTGCGCGGGTGAGCATTGGAAGCCCTTTTTCTTTCGCACAGGCAAATTCCGGGTTGTCCGGGTGGATCGCTGCTGTATAGACAACCACATCTACATCATCCTTGATGTTGGAAGCGCGCTGTCCGTAATAGATCACAGCGCCACGTTCTTCCAGTGTGCGGGTCAGCGGGCTGGATTTGGCATCGGAACCGGAAATCCGGAAATTTTCTTCCAGAAGGATCTCGGCAAGGCCGCTCATGCTGATGCCTCCGATCCCGATGAAATGAATATGGAGCGGTTTATGAAAGTCTATCTGATACATAATAATCTCCTTATATATATGTTATTTTCGTAGCTCTTTTGTCTGTTTTATTATAACGCCAACAGAAACAATTGAAAAGTGGTTCTTTTGGCTAAAAAAGCGGTTTTTTCCGGAATATAAAAGTAACCAGAAAATAACATCGAAAAATGTTGAAAATTACCAGAGGAATGAAAAAAATGATGAGTCTTACCAATTTATAATATACAATAGCGATAAAAAAAGTAAAATACAGCTAAAATAATTGTAAAAAATGTTCACTAATACAGTAAAGTATGCTATAATGGAATAATCATAACATACAAGAGGTGATCGCATGATTAAGAAAGAGATGATTGCCATGCTCTTGGCCGGTGGGCAAGGCAGCAGGTTAGGAGTTTTGACAGAAAAGGTTGCAAAGCCGGCAGTCGCTTTTGGTGGTAAATATCGTATCATCGATTTTCCACTGAGCAATTGTATTAACTCGGGAATTGACACGGTGGGTGTGCTGACACAGTACCAGCCTCTCCGCCTGAATACACATATCGGTATCGGTATTCCGTGGGATCTTGACCGCAATGAAGGCGGTGTCACAGTCCTTCCTCCGTATGAGAAGAGCACAAGCAGTGAATGGTACACAGGAACTGCCAATGCGATCTATCAGAATCTGGCTTATATGGAGCAGTATAACCCGGATTATGTACTGATCCTTTCCGGTGACCATATCTATAAGATGGATTACGAAGTGATGCTGGATTTCCACAAGGCGAACAAGGCAGATATTACGATCGCGTGTATGCCGGTTCCCATTGAGGAAGCCAGCCGTTTTGGTATTATGGTTACTGATGAGAGCAGCCGTATTACTGAGTTTGAGGAGAAGCCGGAGCATCCAAGCAGCAATCTTGCATCCATGGGTATCTATATTTTCTCATGGCCGGTTCTGAAGGAAGCACTGATCGCCCTGAAGGATCAGAATGGCTGTGACTTCGGTAAACATATCCTTCCGTACTGTAAAGAGAAGGGGCAGCGCCTTTTTGCTTATGAGTACAACGGCTACTGGAAAGATGTAGGAACTCTTGGTTCTTACTGGGAAGCAAATATGGAGCTGATCGATATCATTCCGGAGTTTAATCTTTATGAGGAATTCTGGAGGATCTACACCAAGGGAGATGTGATCCCGCCACAGTATATTTCCGCAGATGCAGTTGTGGACAAGTGTATCATCGGTGAGGGAACAGAAATCTATGGTGAAGTACATAATTCAGTGATCGGTCCGAATGTTATCATCGGCAAGGGCAGTGTGATCCGTGATTCTATTATCATGAAGAATACAGCAGTTGGTGAGAACGTTGTTATGGATAAAGCCATCGTGGCAGAAGATGTTGTCATCGGAAATAATGTTGTGATCGGATGCGGCGAGGAGGTACCGAATGTTCTGAAACCGGCTGTATATTCCTTTGGACTTGTGGCTATCGGCGAAAACAGCGTGATTCCGGACAGTGTCAAAATCGGTAAGAATACCGCTATCGCCGGTGTTACAACAAAAGAAGACTACCCTGACGGAGAACTGGCAGCCGGCCAGGTAATTGCAGCAAAGGACGGTGGGAAAGAATGAGAGCGATAGGTATTATTTTGGCAGGCGGTAATAATAACCGCATGAGAGAATTATCAAACAAAAGAGCAATCGCGGCAATGCCTATTGCAGGAAGTTACCGCGCGATCGACTTTGCCCTCAGCAACATGGCAAATTCACATATCCAGAAGGTTGCTGTGCTGACACAGTATAATGCCCGTTCCCTTAATGAGCATTTAAGTTCATCCAAATGGTGGGATTTCGGAAGAAAACAGGGAGGACTTTATGTCTTTACTCCAACCATTACCAGAGATAACAGCTTATGGTATCAGGGTACTGCAGATGCGATCTATCAGAATCTGAGCTTTTTAAAGAACAGTCATGAACCCTATGCGGTGATCGCTTCCGGCGATGGAATCTACAAGC
Source organism: Blautia sp. 2227st1_G12_2227SCRN_220401 (assembly GCF_039062885.1). Classification (NCBI taxonomy): domain Bacteria; kingdom Bacillati; phylum Bacillota; class Clostridia; order Lachnospirales; family Lachnospiraceae; genus Blautia; species Blautia sp. 2227st1_G12_2227SCRN_220401. Next base: position 98,087 of record NZ_JBCLNI010000010.1, read on the forward strand.
TGGATTACAATAAAGTCCTGGAGTATCATATCGCAAAGCGGGCAGATGTTACCGTTGTATGTACTACATGCAAGGATCAGAGCCAGGTTGAGAGATTTGGTGTTCTTCGCATGAATGAGGACTGTCGGATCGAGGAATTTGAGGAGAAACCGATCGTTTCCTCCTATAATACGGTATCTACTGGTATCTATGTCATCCGAAGAAGGCAGCTGATCGAACTGATCGAGCGTGCTGCCCAGGAAGGAAGGCATGATTTTGTAAATGATATTCTTATCCGTTACAAGAATCTGAAGAGGATTTACGGATATAAGATCGATAACTACTGGAATAATATCTCTACTGCAGAGGCTTATTATCAGACAAATATGGATTTCCTGAAACCGGAGATCCGGAACTATTTCTTCAAACAGGAGCCGGCGATCAAAACCAAGATCGCAGATGTACCTCCTGCTAAGTACAATCCGGGTGCAACTGTGAAGAACAGTCTGGTGTCCAGCGGATGTATCATCAACGGAACTGTGGAGAATTCTGTTCTGTTCCGTGATGTATTTGTAGGAAATAACTGTGTGATCAAAAACTCTGTGATCCTTAATGACGTATATCTTGGAGATAATACGCATATTGAGAATTGCATTGTTGAGAGCCGGGATACCATCCGGGCAAATTCATATTACTGCGGCGAAGAAGGAGAAGTGAAGATCGTCGTAGAGAAAAACGAACGCTACGTATTATAAATGCGGAAGATCAGTTTTCCGCAGATACGGTTAGCGAAATGAAAGGGGCAAGTAGCAATGAATATTACAGATGTACGTGTGAGGAAGGTAGCAAAAGAAGGGAAAATGAAGGCCGTTGTGTCTGTTACAATAGATGATGAGTTTGTGGTACATGACATCAAGGTGATCGAAGGCGAGAAGGGGCTGTTCATCGCAATGCCAAGCCGTAAGGCAAGCGACGGTGAATATCGTGACATCGCACATCCGATCAATTCAGCAACAAGAGAGCAGATTCAGACGATCATCCTGGACAAGTATCAGGAAGTAATGGCTGAGGAAGCTGAGAATGAGGTTCTTATGGAGGCTGCGGAGTAAGAGAAGCAGCTTCAGGGGGGATTACATCAGAGAAGTATTCTCGTAGCTGATGATCTTTGGATTGAAACAGCATAGAATAAAAACTGCCGTTTTACAGATAAATCTGTGAGAGGGCAGTTTTTTTATGCTCCGGAAAACAAAAAAACGCTTTTCAGTTCATAAAAATTTAAATTATTACGTATTTGTTACAGAAATAAAATAAAATTATTGCTTTTTATGAAAAATGTGTTATACTAGAATCCATGAAAGGACGAAAGGTGTTTATATGAAGAATAGAAAAGTTTTCACATTACTGCTTACAGGTATGCTGACCCTTTCCATGGGAAGCACCGTATATGCATCAGGTACAGACGCTGCGATCGCAGAGGCACAGGCGGAGAAACAGGCCGCTGAGGAGGGTCTTGCGCAGGTACAGAGCAGCATCGGCACACTGGAGAGCAAGAAGCAGGAGCTGGAGAGCTATCTGGCTGATTTAAACGCACAGTATGAGGATCTTACCAACAGCATTTCTGAGCTTAGTATCCAGGCTGCTGAGAAGGAAGATGAATTAAATAAAGTAAAAAAAGAACTGAAAAAAGCAAAGAAAGCTTCTACAGATCAGTATGAATCCATGAAGCTTCGAATCGCATATATGTATGAAAATGCCGGAACTTCCGCACTGGAGACACTGCTTTCTTCCGAAAGCCTTGCAGAATTCCTCAATCGCGCGGAGAATGCGATCCAGATTTCTACATACGACAGAGACATGCTGGATAAATATGTGAGTCTTCAGAAGAATATCCAGGAGAATGAGAAAAAGGTTGAGACGGAGTCCGCAGAGATTGATGATCTGATGACGGAGCGTGCAGCCAAACAACAGGAAGTGCAGTCCATGGCTTCCAGCACAAGCGATGATATTAACTCTTATGTAAACCAGATCAGCGCCAGCCAGGAAGAGGCTCAGCAGCTGATGGCAGATATCAGTAATGCAGACAGCAGTATTACCGCTCTGGTACAGCAGGCAGAGGCGGAGAAGGCTGCAGAAGAGAAAGCTAAGGCTGAAGCGGCAGCAGAGGCTGAGAGACAGGCAGCAGAAGCGGCAGCCCAGGAAGAAGCCGATCAGGATAACGAGGACAGTGAAGAGGCTGATTCTGACGATGATTATGGCTATGATCCGGAGGAGGATACAACCGAGTCTTCCAGTAGCTCTACAAGTACAGACATTGTTGTAGAGGAGGAAGAGGAAGCGGATGATGTACAGTCCGGAAGTTCCGAAGATGTTTCCGAGGACAGCTCCCAGGAGGAGGTTTCTGAGGATGAGACAGCTTCCGAGGAGACGGAAGATGCCTCTGCGGATACGTCCGATTCCGGTTCTTCCAGTCAGGGAACATATCTTGGAAACTTTACACTGACCGCATACTGCAACTGTGCACAGTGCTGCGGTACAGCCGGCAATCTTACAGCCAGCGGAACAGTTCCGACAGCAGGACGTACCGTTGCTATGGCAGGTGTTCCGTTTGGGACCAAGCTTCTGATCAACGGCACTGTTTATACGGTAGAGGATCTGGGAACTCCTTACGGACATGTGGATATCTATTGTGGAAGCCATTCTGAGGCATTAAGCTTCGGACTTCAGTCTGCAGATGTATATCAGGTGGGCTGATCCGGGAAAATCCAGAGGAGAATATTTAAGAGAAATACAGCGCTGCAGGATCGTATGCTGATCCTTGCAGCGCTGCTTTTGTATGCATGACGCAGATATGTGTTTCGTGAAGTGTAGTGTGTGGAAATTCACAAATTTCCTGCAATCCGGAGATTTTACAGATACGGCGTACCCGGGATCTCCGGATAGGTTCCCATACCGATGAGAAGCTCAAGGCCTGTCTGACGGCCTTCCAGTACAGCAGCTTTTACAGCACTGGCATCACCGGAGATGGCGATGATCACTTCATTGGAATGACTGGTACCGATATTCGGAGTCATATATTGTGTAATGGATACTGCTGCGGATTTCACGGCATTATCTGCCATCACAAGACCGATAGCAGCCGGAGAACCTGCCATGAAACCAAATGCTTCACCCAGAGGTGTGCCGAAGGCTTTATGGATAGCAGGACCTGCACTTGCGGAAAAAGCAAACTCCAGGTGGCCGGATTCGCTGATGTAGACCTCACCTGCATATTTGTTAGTCAGTTCCAGAGCCAGAGAAATGGCGTGACGCACGTCGGATACATCATTTCCGCCAAGGACGATATAGTTTCCGTGACCGCCCCAGCCCTTGGTGTCTCTTGGAAGTTCAATGGAAAGGACTTCTGTATTTGTGGCTTTTACTGCATCGTCAATAGCTGTGATCTGGCCGGCAGCGCCTGTTCGGGAACTGAAAAGCCCCAGACAGTGGTATTGGGTACCTACGTTCATCTTTTTAAGCAGAGAATCATCAACTCCGGAGATCACGAGTCCGATTGTGTCAAGGACTGCGGTCCCTACAAATTCAGTCCGTGTGCAGTTGGTGCTGATGTTATGAATATCGTGTATATTCATGTGGAAAAATCCCCCTTTTTGCTGAAAACTCATTGGTTTCAGTATAGCATCAGAGAGGGGAATTTGAAAGTGAAAATTGACAATATCATTTGTAAATGGCAGGTTTACATAGTTGTAAACGGCATTGCAAAATGTAAACTTAAAAAATAAAATTAAGTTGACATTAAAATCCTGCTGTGTTAAATTGTTAACAGCGAAAGAGCGGATATCATTTATAAAGGACAGGAATGATCTTCCGACAGGAAAAGCAGAAAAGGAAAGAAAGGATACAGATTATTATGACAACAGTGGCAGCAGGCAGAAGCAAGACGTATGATCTTGTTTACAGTGCAGTTTTTGCAGTAGTGATGGCAGTTTGCTCATGGATTTCCATTCCGGCACAGGTACCGTTTACTCTGCAGACATTCGGAGTATTTATGGCAGTTGGTGTGCTTGGAGGAAAAAGAGGAACTCTGGCAGTTCTGGTTTACGTTCTTCTTGGAGCAGTAGGAGTTCCGGTTTTTGCAGGATTTTCCGGAGGCATTGGAGCTCTTCTCGGAAATGCAGGTGGATATATCATTGGATTTATCTTTTCCGCACTTGTTATGTGGGCAATTGAGCACGTTTTTGGCAGAAAGCCGGTTGTTCAGATCATTTCCATGATCGTTGGACTGATCGTATGCTATGCCTTTGGAACCGCATGGTTTATGTTTGCCTACACAAGAAGCACAGGTCCGGTAGGCCTTATGGCAGTTCTTGGCTGGTGTGTGTTCCCGTTTATCATTCCGGATCTTATCAAGATCGCACTGGCTTATGTTTTATCAGGAAAGGTACGTAAATATGCAAGATAAAAGCAGTGCTGCGGCATATGCTTCTGATGAGGGCACAGAGGAAATAGTCATTCCTCTGCGCCCTCATCATGGTATGTGCCTGGCGTATTTTAAGGGGGAAGGCTACAGTAACGGTTTTACTGCACATATGGCCGAAATGCTGAAGATTTTTCTGGAGGGAAAGAAAATAAGGCTTCATGTGGATACGGATGAGATCTGCTCTGCCTGTCCGAATAATCTGGGCGGACATTGCGAAGCCGGAGATAAAGTGGCAGAGTATGACAATGCCGTGCTGGAAAAATGTGGACTGAAGGCCGGACAGACATTGCACTTCAGTGAATTTACAAAAAAAGTCCAGGAAAAAATCCTTGCGATGGATAAACGTAAGGAAATCTGTGGAAACTGCCAGTGGAACAGTATCTGCGAAGAACAGAAGAGCCGCTGGGCATAGATATTTATAAGAACCTTTCCAAAAACTGCTTCGGGTCTGCAAAAAAAAGTATGCCCGAAGCAGGAAAAAAGAAAAAATTCGATTTTTTTGAAAAATTTTAATTTTTTCTATTGACAAAGTACAGAAACTCTAATATAATAGCTCTTGCAGTTGAGCAACACACAAACAACTGAAACAGAATAACGAAGCGTGGCTCAGTTTGGTAGAGCGCTGCGTTCGGGACGCAGAGGTCGCAGGTTCAAATCCTGTCGCTTCGACTAACAGCTTGAGAATCCCTTGGTTGAGGGGTTCTTTTTTTGTTTGTGGAAAATGAAGGAATGTAAGTTTGTGTTACCTCAATGATAAAAGAAATGAGAAAGCCTTTGATGAATGTCCCGAGCATGGCCCACCAGAGTTTTTTTTATATTTACAGATGAAAATATTCTTGAATGCTTTAAATAGCAGTGCTATAATACAGATATAAAGAACAACCGCCCACAAGGGGTTGACCTTATAAGAGAAGATTAGAAAATCCCACCCTGTACTCGGCCAAAGTTTTGGGGTGGTTTTTCTATGTAAAGAATTACTTACAAAACGTTAATACGAACGTAAGCAATGCTAGAATGAACATGCCAAAAGCCATAAGATCTTTGAAGTCAAAATAATTGTTGTTCATCAGCACCACCTCCATCCTTTTAGGACTAGAGGTCAGCCACCCTGTAACACGATTGTTCCCGTACAGTGTAGCATATACGGAAAATTCTGACAAGCGCAGAATGTTCTAAGATAGTAATGCTTTTTTGAAAAATGCGCAAATTTTCTGTACGTCTTAATTCTTCACCTGTCTGTTAATATTCTGTTTCGGTGTACTGATTCGAGTATAGCCGTATTCTTTCGACTAACAGCTTGAGAATCCCTTGGTTGAGGGGTTCTTTTTTATGTTTGTACATCCTGGAGCTTTTTTCAGTTGATGGAATGATTTCTCTCGATCTTCATATATATTAACGAAACCGAAATACCGGAGGGACGTGCGTTGGCTGGATATCAGCGTTTTGTTGCGTATGTGTACGAGTATCGGAAAGGAAAAAAAGATGGCAGCAGCGGTTATGTGAGGGTGGAGGCCAGAGATAGGAAATGCCGTGTGGAGGTTCATCTGCGCTGCGTTGGACTGGAGCCTGGAAGTCGGTGCAGAGTGTATGGGTTTGTGCGGCAGGAAGGGCTGATGGATGGTATTTTGATCGGAAGCTGTGTTACAGGGCGGGAACGGATCGAGTGCGCACTGGAGACGGATACAGGGGATATTGGAGGCATGGGAAAAAGTCTTCAGGAGCTTGGAGGACTGCTTCTGATCTCCGATGCCGGCGGATTCTGGGGAACGGAATGGGATGATCAGCCGATCCGGCCGGAGAATTTCCGCGAGTGGAAGAAAAAAGAAATGGAATCTCGGAAGGAAACGGAGAAAACAGGAACGGAATATCAGAAGGCGGCGGAGAAAAAAGGCAGAGAGCGGGAAGAAAAGGAAGAAGAAAATCAAAAAGATGGAACCTTGCCAGAAGTGCAGGAAAATCAGAAGGAGTCAGACAGGATCATGACGGTGGAGGAGATTCAGGAGGATGTATTAAAGACATCGGAAACCGGAAATTCATATCAGGCTCCCGGTCCGCATCCGCCGGAGCCACCGCGACCAGGCCAGCCATCACCACATCCGCCGGAACCACCACGACCAGTCCAGCCGTCACCGCATCCGCCGGAACCACCACGGCCAGGCCAGCCGTCACCGCATCCGCCGAAACCATCGCGACCGGAGCCATCTCGTCCACTTCCGGGAATACCCTGTGATGATCCCTTTAACGACGGCTATTTCACAGACTGCCGCAAGATCAGACCATCGGACTGCAGTGCCTTATGCAGAAAAAACGGCTGCTTCTGCAGCAACCGTTTTGTCATGTACGGATATCAGAATTTCGGCCATCTTCTGCTGTGCAGAAATCCCCGGGGACAGTACATACTGGGAGTACCCGGTGGATACAGCCAGCAGGAACGGTTTATGGCCAATATGTTTGGCTTTCCCTACTTTAAGGAATGTCCGGATATTCATATCCCAGGCGGAAAGGGAGGATACTGGTACTGTTTTATTAACATCTGATCAGAAAAATTTCGGCATCCATGCAGATAAGCAAACAGTTTTGCAAATCCGCAGATCACAGCTCCATACCACGAATTTCTACTACCGGGATCGTCTGAGACAGGATATCCCGGTAGTTTTTCATTTCTTCCTCGGAGCAGGCAGAGAATCCCGGTATCAGAACTCCGTCGGAATCCCGGTAAGCCTGGAGATAATAAGCTTTTGCACCGCTTAACCATCGGCTGATCTCCTGAAAATCTTTTTCAGAATGAAGTTCCCTCACAACTGTTGTACGAAATTCATAATCAAGGTGTCCGTCCAGCAGCCATCCGGCAGTTTCCCGGATCCCATCCAGATCAGCATGTACACCGGTAAGCACATGATAGTTGGAAGGACAGGCCTTGATATCCATGGCAACCTTGTTGATCAGGTCAGCTGCTGCGAGATTTTTTACCACGGAGGGGCGGGAACCGTTGGTATCGAGCTTCACATCATAGCCCAGCTCCCTGATCCTGCTGAGAAATTCCGGCAACTCCGGTGCAAGTGTGGGTTCACCGCCGGAAATACAGACGCCATCGAGAATCCCCTTTCTTTTTTTTAGAAAAGCCAGGATTTCCTCCTGGGAATATTCAGGCTGGGTGTCAGGCTCCACGACAAGAGCTCCATTCTGGCAGAATGGGCAGCGGAAGTTGCAACCGCCTAAGAATATGGTACAGGCTACCCTTCCCGGATAATCCAGCAGGGTTGTTTTGTTAAATCCACATATTTTCATAGGAAAATCCCCTTGTTTCTCTTATTTATGATACTACAAGCATACTCTCCCCCGAAAAAAGCTGCAAGCCTTTTTAACCGAAGCAAGTAAGTTTCCTGCGGAGTTGCGAAAAGCAGTAAGCAGAGATGGGGACTTGCTCATGGAAGAAAAAAACATATAATTTATGGGCTACACCTCCTGGGGCTGCATTGACCTTGTCAGTGCATCTACAGCAGAGCTGAAAAAACGTTACGGCTACATCTACGTGGACCGCAACGACGACGGAACAGGTACACGGAACCGTTATAAGAAAAAATCCTTCTATTGGTATAAAGATGTGATCGCTACCAATGGTGAGTCACTTCACAAATAATCTGGCTGCTTGACTTTCCGGAAAAAAGCAGATATAATGCATTCATTGACGCAGACAATGGAGTTCGCGAGAGCTTCCGTTGTCTGCGTTTTTCTGTCATACAATAAGAAAACGCTGCAGAAATTAGTGTGGAAATTTCTGTGGCGTTTTTGGCTGTGTGCGAATATCTGTTTTGCAGCAGATTGACATGGAATATTTGAAAAGTTATAATCGAACGGACAGAAGGCTGAGAGCAGTCTTAGTATGAACAGATAGAATTCCGGAGCTTTTTCCGGAATGTGAAGTTACAGGAGGAGTAAAAACGTGACAGATCAGGAACGTTTTATGAAAGAGGCGATCCGCCAGGCAAAAAAGGCCCGTGCATTGGAGGAAGTGCCGATCGGCTGCGTGATCGTGCATGAGGGAAAGATCATAGCCAGAGGCTACAATCGCCGCAATACAGATAAAAATACCTTATCTCATGCAGAGCTTAATGCTATCCGAAAGGCAAGTAAAAAGCTGGGAGACTGGCGTCTGGAGGGATGCACCATGTATGTAACGCTGGAGCCTTGTCAGATGTGTTCCGGTGCACTGGTACAGTCCAGAATCGATGAGGTGGTGATCGGCTGTATGAACCCGAAAGCAGGCTGTGCCGGATCTGTGATGAATCTTCTTCAGATCGAAGGCTTTAATCATCAGGTAAAGATCACAGAAGGGGTATTGGAAGAGGAATGCTCCGAAATGCTTTCCACATTTTTCAGGGAACTGCGGGAGAAAAAGAAGCAGGCAAAAATCCTGAAGAAGCAGGAAGCAGAGCGCCTTGCCGGGCAGACACAGTCAGAGAGAGCGGAACAGAACGAAAAATCCCGGGAGATTTACTCTTGACAGAATCCTGTGAAAATATCAAAATAAAATCATAAATGGATTTCACTATTACAGACAGAAAATCCATTCAGGTCAAACGAAAGTCGTTGATACAGGAACGACAGAAAATGGAGGAACAAAAAATGGAACTTGAAGCTTTAAGAAAAGACATGGTAGCAGCAATGAAGGCCAAAGATAAGGTAACAAAGGAAGCAGTTTCCGCACTGATCGCAGCAGTAAAAAAAGCTGCCATTGATGAGGGATGCCGTGATGACATCAAAGGAGAGCTTGTAGACAAAGTTATCCTGAAAGAGCTGAAAACAGCAAAAGAGCAGATCGACACCTGCCCTGCAGAACGTACAGATCTGAAAGAGGAGTATCAGGCAAGATATGATATCATTGCGAAATATGCTCCGAAGCAGATGGATGAAGCAGAGATCAAGGCTTATATCGAGGAGAAATTTGCAGATGTTCTGGCAACAGGAAATAAAGGCCAGATCATGAAGGCAGTTATGGGAGATCTGAAGGGAAAGGCAGACGGCAAGCTGATCAATCAGGTAGTTGCCGGATATTGTAAATAAAATAATAGTACAAAAAATCCCGCCGGATCAGTCATAAATGACAGACCCGGCGGGAATGCTGTTTATATAGAGATCATATATTATAACCTTTTTTACGCGCGCCGCACCTCGGAATGGTCTCACAGACGTTACCTTTACAGTTAACTCAGCCCAGGCACCCTCACGGCACACAAGAGCTTCTGCTTAGTGCTGCTGCATTCCTGCCCTGACACGGTTCACAGATTCCTGTTGCGTAAGACCCAGACGTCAACGCCACTTATAAAGGGCTGCTCTGCAAGATACAAGCCTCAGATTGGCATCACCCCTGCTGTAGCGGATTGCAGGTACAGGGCACCGCTATCTCCCCGGCTGCGCGGAATTTAATTATAGACTCTGAAACCAGATTTGTCAAGGTACAGACCGAAATAAATCAGTTCATATTAAGTGTACAGTACTGTACCGCCCCGTTTTTGGTGTTGCGAAGGGTGAAGCTGATATAGGCGGACTGTTTCGCGGAAAGGTTTCCGATACGGAGCGTGGAAGAAGAAGCCCCGCTGTTAGGGGCGTTGTAATTGGTACTATACTGTGTATGGGTCCGGTTGTTGTTGAAAGAAACGCCTGTGATCTTCCAGCCATTTGCAGCGGTGCATTTCATGACAGCATTCTTCTGTGTCTTGTTGGCGTAACGAAAGGCGTTATGGCCGGAGCTTTTGAATTTTGCGGCAAGGTTGCCTTTTACACCTGTGATGGAGACGGATTTCAACGGGTTGACATAACGAAGCACCTTGATGGTGGAAGTATAGGTTTTGTTTCCGACCTTGAAGGAAATCTTTCCGGTTCCGGGCTTTTTAACGGCAAAACCGATATTGTAGAAACGATCGGAGTGCGTGTACGGTTTTGCACCCTTGCGGAAAGCCTCCGTGGTACTTTTGAAGCTGCTGGAACCGAAGGAGTCCAGTGCGATCACAGATCCTCCGCTGACTACTTTAACATTGGATTTGAGAATGCTCTGTTTAGCAGGAATATTGCTGATCGAGATCTCATCGTATCCCAGGTCCTTTCCGGATGTGGGCATATAAACGATCCGGGTTTTGGAATAATTGATCGCTGCACTGGCGGCGAGAGGAGTCATGGCGCATACCATGGCTGCGGCTAATAAAGCGCAGGATAGCTTTTTGAGGAATTTTTTCATAGGACTCTCCTTTCTAGATGAAAATTTTCTGTAAACATACGAAAGTTACTGATAATTTTATTTTACGATGAGATACAGGTAAAGTCAATCAATACACTCGCTGTTTTCGTGCTTTTTTGGCTATTGTACACTGCCTGAAAATGCTTTATAATATTATACTGTGTAAAACTCTGTGAAAAGAGAGGATACAGTAGTTGTTCTGCAGAAATACGTCAGGTGGAATATCTGTCTTATATGCAGACAGCAACAAATAAAATGTGCACATAAGAGGGCACAGAATGGAGGACGCTATGATTAAAAGAATCGGTCTGCTGACAAGCGGTGGTGACTGTCAGGCACTGAACGCAACCATGAGAGGCGTTGTAAAGGGTCTGAGCAACAGCGTTGAGAACCTTGAGGTTTATGGATTTGATGACGGATATAAGGGACTGATCTACGGGAAATACCGTATGCTTACAGCCAGGGACTTTTCCGGAATCCTGACTCAGGGCGGAACTATTCTCGGAACATCCAGACAGCCATTCAAACTGATGCGGGTTCCGGATGAGAAGGGACTGGATAAGGTTGAGGCCATGAAACAGACTTACTATAAGCTCTGTCTTGACTGTCTTGTGATCCTCGGCGGAAACGGAACGCAGAAAACCGCCAATCTTCTCCGCGAGGAAGGCCTGAATATCATCCATCTTCCGAAGACCATTGATAATGATATCTGGGGTACAGATATGACCTTTGGCTTCCAGAGCGCTCTGGAGATCGCAACAAATGCCATTGACTGCATCCATACAACAGCTGCATCTCATGGACGTGTATTTATTGTTGAGATCATGGGACATAAGGTCGGAAGCCTTACACTGAATGCCGGTGTTGCAGGCGGAGCAGATGTGATCCTGATCCCGGAGATCCCATACGATATCAATAAGGTTGTAGAAGCCATCCAGAAGCGTAACAAGGCAGGCAAGCGTTTTACCATTCTTGCAGTAGCTGAGGGAGCTATCTCAAAAGAAGATGCAGAGCTTCCGAAGAAAAAATACAAAGAAAAGCTTGCGGAAAGAGCGAAGAAATATCCGTCTGTATCCTATGAGATCGCAGACCAGATCCAGCAGGTGACCGGAAGTGAGGTACGTATCACAGTTCCGGGACATATGCAGCGAGGCGGAGAGCCATGTGCATATGACCGCGTTCTTTCCACAAGGATCGGTGCCGGTGCAGCGCAGGCGATCATGGATGAGGAATACGGTGTTATGATCGGTGTCATCAACGGCAAGATCAAGAGGGTTCCTCTTGCTGAATGCGCAGGCAAGCTGAAGATGGTATCTCCAAAGGATCAGCTTGTAAAAGCAGCCAAACAGATCGGAATCAGTTTTGGCGATTAATGAATTATGAGTCATCTGGCCGCCGCGGGAGTCTTTCCGCGGCGACTGTGGCGAAGAGAAGGAGAGTTTTATGAGTTATACTGCTCTTTACCGTAAATTTCGTCCCGACAATTTTGACGATGTAAAAGGACAGGATCATATTGTGACAACACTGACCAACCAGATCAAGGCGAACCGTATCGGACACGCATACCTGTTCTGCGGAACGCGTGGTACCGGAAAAACTACGGTTGCAAAGATCCTGGCGAAGGCAGTAAACTGTGAACATCCTGTAAATGGCAGCCCCTGCAATGAATGTGCCATGTGCAAGGCCATTCAGGCGGGAACTGCCATGAATGTGATCGAGATCGATGCAGCCTCCAACAACGGTGTTGATAACATCCGTGAGATCCGTGAGGAAGTGGCTTATCGTCCAACAGAGGGTAAATACAAGGTTTATATCATCGATGAGGTGCATATGCTCTCAACAGGTGCATTTAATGCTCTTCTGAAAACATTGGAGGAGCCGCCTTCTTATGTTATTTTTATCCTGGCGACTACAGAGGCCCACAAGATACCGATCACAATACTGTCCAGATGTCAGCGCTATGACTTTCACCGGATATCCATTGATACCATTGCTGCCAGACTTTCCGAGCTTCTGACAGCAGAAGGGGTGGAAGCAGAGGAGAAGGCTGTACGCTATGTGGCAAAAAAAGGCGACGGGTCCATGCGAGATGCCCTGAGTCTTCTGGATCAGTGTATTTCCTTTTATCTGGGACAGGTGCTTACTTATGATAAAGTCCTGGATGTTCTGGGAGCTGTGGATACAGAGGTATTCAGCAGGCTTCTCCGAAAGGTTCTTTCCGGCGATGTGACAGGTTCCATCCATGTGCTGGAGGACCTGATCACAGGCGGCCGGGAGCTGGGACAGTTTGTATCAGATTTTACCTGGTATATGCGAAATCTTCTGCTTGTGAAGACTTCCGAAAATCCGGAGGAAGCCATTGATGTTTCTTCTGAGAATCTGAAGCTTCTGAAGGAAGAGAGCGGGATGACAGATGTGGAGACGCTGATGCGTTACATTCGTATTTTTTCCGATCTGTCCAATCAGATCCGTTTTGCAAGCCAGAAGCGTGTATTGGTGGAAATCGCACTGATTAAGCTGTGCAGACCGGCCATGGAGACAAATCTAGACTCTGTTCTTGACAGGCTTCGTGTCCTGGAAAAGCAGATGGAGGAACGGCCTGTGCAGCAGGTGATCGTTCGGGAGAGCGAGGCCGGTGGAGCCGGGGAACCGGGGGCGGCAGTGACCGGTACAGCAACGGTACAGCAGCAGAAACCACAGAAGGCAGCTCCTGAGGATCTTCAGAAGATCGTGGCAGGCTGGCGTGCCATCGTGGGTCAGACTACCGGACTTTTCAAGCAGTCCCTGCAGCGTGCAGTCCCCAAGTATAACGGAGAAACAGGAGATCCCATCCTTTATGTGGAATTCCAGGATTTTCTGGGGATGAATTATGTAGACAATCCGGAGGCGAAGAAAGAGCTTCAGGACATTATTGCTGCCCGGACAGGCAAAAGCGTGGAGATACATATGCTGGTAGCCAACAAACATCAGCACACCAATCTCGCGCAGATCACAGTAGACGATGCACTTCGGGAGAATATCCACATGGATATCGTAGTGGAAGAAGACCCGGATGAGGAGTCATAAATCCGTAAACAAAAAACAGGAGGAAAGTATTATGGCAAAAAGAGGTGGATTTCCTGGCATGGGTATGCCGGGAAACATGAATAATCTTATGAAACAGGCGCAGAAAATGCAGCGTCAGATGGAAGAAAACCAGAAAGCTCTTGAGGAAAAAGAGTTTACAGCAACAGTAGGCGGCGGAGCTGTTTCCGTTACAGTTTCCGGTAAACGTGAAATAACAAAGGTCACACTTTCCGAGGAAGCGGTAGATCCGGATGATATCGAGATGCTTGAGGACATGATCGCGGCAGCAACAAATGAGGCGCTCCGTCAGGTTGAGTCCGAGTCAGCAGCAGTGATGTCCAAACTCACAGGTGGCCTTGGCGGTCTTGGCGGAGGTCTTCCTTTCTGATGGAATATTACAGCAGCCATATCAATAAACTTATTGAGCAGCTTTCCCATCTTCCGGGGATCGGAGCCAAATCTGCCCAGCGTCTTGCATTTCATATCATGAATATGCCGAAGGACCAGGTGGAGCAGCTGACCGCCTCCATTACCGATGCAAGGCAGAATGTTCAGTACTGTAAGTGCTGTTACACGCTGACAGATCAGGAGCTTTGTCCGATCTGCGCCAATCCCAAAAGGGATCACAGCACGATCATGGTGGTTGAGAATACCAGGGATCTGGCAGCATATGAGAAAACAGGTAAATTTGACGGTGTATATCATGTACTTCATGGTGCGATTTCCCCGATGCTTGGGATCGGGCCGGATGATATCAAACTGAAGGAACTGATGAAGCGCCTTCAGGGGGATGTAAAGGAAGTTATTGTGGCAACCAATTCCAGTCTTGAAGGCGAAACGACAGCTATGTACATCAGTAAGCTGATCAAACCGACCGGGATCAAAGTAAGCCGTATCGCCAGCGGAGTTCCGGTGGGCGGTGATCTGGAGTATATTGATGAGGTGACACTTCTCCGGGCACTGGAAGGAAGAGTGGAACTATAACCGGATCAGGTGAAAAATTCCCTGAGGGATTGCAAAAAGTGATAAGCAGCCAGGAAATTTCCCCAGATTATAAAGGAGGTGAGACTGGTGGCAAAAAAGAAAGCAACCTCATCGGATGTGGCAGCACGCGCAGGAGTTTCCCAGGCAACGGTATCCATGGTGCTGAACCGGAAATATAATGTTTCTTTTTCGAGAGAAACTGTGGAGCGGGTGGAGCAGGCGGCCAGAGAGCTTGGCTATGAGCTTCCCGGACGTCGGAAACACAAAGCTGACAGAAAAGAAAAGCTGATCGTTGTTTTCTGTCCCACACTCACCAGTCCCTATTATGTACTGTTGCTTCAGGGAATCGAGGCTGTGGCCAATGAGCAGGGATATGGGGTATTTATCTGCAACACCCAGCGCGATGCGGGGCTGGAAGAAAAATATCTCCGTATGATGCAGACCATGCGGCCGGCAGGGATCATCTATACCTGCAATCCTCATCCGGATTTCCAGCATCAGGTAGAAAAGATCGCAAAAGAAACACCGCTGGTCATCATCAGCAACAAGGAAAAAACAACCACGGTAGATGCTATCAATCAGGACAACACAGTGGTAGGAAGGCTGATGGCCAGACATCTTCTTGATCTGGGGCACACGGATGTGGCATTTATCACGCCGCCACTTACCAGACGGCAGTGGCAGCGATCCAAGCGTGTGGAGGGCTTTGTCCGCGAGTTTGAAAAAGAGGGAAAAAAGGATCATGTGCTCATCAAGGCGGCAGATGAGTCCAATGACAGAAAGATCCCGCGGATGGATTCCGAGTATGCCATGGGCTACGAGCTGACCATGGAGCTTCTCCAGGAAGGACATAAATTTACGGCTATCGCAGGACAGAATGACATGATGGCCATAGGCGCCATTGATGCGCTGCATGAAATGAGGATACACGTTCCGAAGGATGTTTCTGTCATAGGGTGCGACAATATTTTTTATTCCGGCATCCGCAGGATCTCCCTGACAACCATTGATCATTTTGTTGCGCTGAAGGGAAGAGATGCCTGTGACATCATTATCCGTAAGATCGACATGAATGATAAATTTTACCTGGATGAAAGACCTGCCAGCCTGTATAATATCGAATATACCCCGAAGCTGATCACGCGCCGCACGACGGGGTATGCAAGACTGGACAGAAACCAGTCTGATGAACAGAAAAATAAATAATAGCGCAAAAATTATTAATAATAATATATAGAGAGAGTTTCCATGACACATTTGAATAGAAACCTTGTTAGCTACGATAATTACGGCGATATTCGAATTGAGGAAAATGGAAAGAAGCTGTTTTGGGTGAAAAAATTGACAGGCACTATTAATAAAATGTTATTTTATTAATAAAAGATTTATTAATAAAAAGCAGGTGCCTTGACCCCCGCAATGAGTTTGTTATAATGGAATCATCAAGAAAAAGAACGAACGTAAACAGGAGGAAAAAACAATGAAATTTTTTATCGACACAGCTAAAGTAGAGGATATCAGAGAAGCAAATGACATGGGAGTTATCTGTGGAGTTACAACAAACCCGTCTCTGATCGCCAAAGAAGGAAGAGACTTCAACGAGGTGATCAAAGAGATCACAACGATCGTTGACGGACCGATCAGCGGTGAGGTTAAAGCTACCACAACAGATGCTGAGGGAATGATCCGTGAGGGACGTGAGATCGCAGCCATCCATCCGAACATGGTTGTTAAGATTCCTATGACAACAGAGGGACTGAAGGCAGTTAAGGTTCTTTCCTCTGAGGGGATCAAGACAAACGTTACTCTGATCTTTTCTGCTAACCAGGCACTTCTTGCAGCAAGAGCAGGTGCTACATATGTATCTCCGTTCCTTGGAAGACTGGATGACATCTCCACAGATGGCGTTGAGCTGATCCAGCAGATCGCTGAGATGTTTGCAGTTGCAGATATCCCGACAGAGATCATCGCAGCAAGTGTTCGTCATCCAATGCATGTAACTGCATGTGCACTTGCAGGCGCAGATATCGCTACGGTACCGTTCAAGGTAATTGAGCAGATGACACATCATCCGCTGACAGATGCAGGTATCGCTAAATTTCAGGCTGATTACAAGGCAGTATTCGGTGAGTGATCGAAACCTCTTTTATATACAAATTCCCTGTGAACAGCAGGGCACTAAAAAGGAGACATTAATAACATGGATAAGTTAGAACTTCAGAAAGTTGCCAACGAAGTCCGCAAGGATATCGTAACAGCAGTCCATGCAGCAAAGGCCGGCCATCCGGGCGGATCCCTTTCTGCAGCAGACGTGTTCACCTATTTATATTTTGAAGAGATGAACATCGATCCGAAGGATCCTAAGAAGGCAGACCGTGACCGTTTTGTCCTTTCCAAAGGACATACAGCACCGGGACTCTATTCTGTACTTGCAGAGAGAGGATATTTTCCAAAAGAGGATCTGAAAACACTTCGTCATCTGGGCTCCTATCTTCAGGGACATCCGGATATGAAGCATATTCCGGGCGTTGATATGTCCAGTGGTTCTCTTGGTCAGGGAATCTCTGCAGCAGCAGGTATGGCTCTTTCTGCCAAACTCAGTAATGATGACTATCGAGTATATACATTGCTGGGTGATGGTGAGATCGAGGAAGGCCAGGTGTGGGAGGCAGCTATGTTCGCAGGCTTCCGTAAACTGGACAACCTGGTTGTGATCGTAGATAACAATGGACTTCAGATCGATGGTGACATTGCAGATGTATGCTCCCCGTATCCGATCGACAAGAAATTTGAAGCTTTCAATTTCCATGTGATCAATGTTGCGGACGGCAACGATATGGATCAGCTGAAGGCTGCTTTTGATGAGGCAAGAGCTACAAAGGGTATGCCGACAGCTATCATCATGAAAACAGTAAAAGGTAAAGGCGTTTCCTACATGGAGAACGCAGTAGGCTGGCACGGAAAAGCTCCGAATGACGAGCAGTATGCACAGGCAATGGAAGATCTGGAGAAGGTAGGTGAAGCATTATGTCAGAAGTAAAGAAAATCGCAACGAGAGCAAGCTACGGCAGTGCCCTCATAGAATTAGGAAAAAAACACGAGGATCTTATCGTTCTTGACGCTGACCTTGCTGCAGCTACACAGACAGGTATGTTTAAAAAAGAATTCCCGGAGCGTCACATTGACTGCGGTATCGCAGAGTGCAACATGATGGGTATTGCGGCAGGAATCGCTTCTACAGGTAAGGTTCCCTTTGCAAGTACTTTTGCAATGTTTGCAGCAGGACGTGCTTATGAGCAGGTTCGTAACTCCATCGGATATCCGAAGCTGAATGTAAAGATCGGAGCAACTCACGGCGGTATTTCTGTAGGTGAAGATGGCGCCACACATCAGTGCCTGGAGGATTTTGCCCTGATGAGAGTGATTCCGGGCATGGTCGTTGCAAGTCCTTCTGATGATATCGAAGCAAAAGCTATGGTTGCTGCTGCTTACGAGCATCAGGGACCGGTATACATGAGATTCGGACGTCTTGCTGTTCCGGTTATCAATGACAGACCGGATTATAAATTTGAGCTTGGTAAGGGCATCGTTCTCCGCGAGGGAAAAGATCTTACCATCATCGCAAACGGACTTTGCGTTGCACCGGCTCTTGAAGCAGCTGAGAAGCTTGCAGCAGACGGAATCGATGCAAAAGTGATCAATATCCATACCATCAAGCCTCTGGATGAGGACCTTGTTGTTGCAGCTGCCAAAGAAACCGGCAAGGTTGTAACTGTTGAGGAGCATTCCATCATCGGCGGTCTTGGCGGAGCTGTATGCGAGTGCCTGGCTGAGAAGGCACCGGTACCGGTTAAACGTATCGGAATCCATGATGTATTCGGTGAGTCCGGTCCGGCATTAGAACTTCTTCATAAATACGGTCTCGATGCAGAGGGTATCTATAAGCAGATCAAGGAGTTCGCATAATCAAGATCAACAGGGGATAAGTCTGTTTCTGCAGGAAGTATCTTAAGGATCCCGCAGGCGATCACATCTGCAAGTGCTACCACGGTGGAGAGCCGGGTAGTCTGCAGGGTAAGCTGCTCCATGATTCCGGCAGTATTTACAATGCCGGTGATATGGATGTCCCCTACAGGTGGAAGATCTTTCTGAACACCAGCACCTGGGTAAAGTGCACCATTTCCAATGGTCACATAGCCCAGGTGTTTTTTTTGTCCAAGAGAAGCATCTATGGCGATTACAAGGGCGTGTGGATGAAGCCTTGTGATAAGCGATGAAGTTTTTTCCAAGTTCAGGGCATGGACCGGGCAGGAAAGAGTGCCGTAGACAAAAATATGTCCGGTTTCATGAGGATGAAGAAGGTGTCCGATATATGGGCCTAAACAATCTCCGGTAACACGATCACTGCCAATGCATAAAAACACGATCTCAGTCCATTTTTTAGGACAGTGAAGAATGCATTTTTTCAGAAGATAAGCAATCTCGCCGGATGAACCGTTTTTTCCGGCATCAATGTAAAAAGCCATGAGAAACCTCGATTCTTTTTTCACTCTATCATATCCTGAAAAAAGGAAAAATATGCATGGTGCGGAATCTGTCGCTAAATTCTATGGACAGACTCTTACATTCTGCTAAAATCCGCATTTTTACTGTGCTATGCTTGGACAGAAGGAGTGATATGAGATGATAGAAGTCATTTATAAGGAGGACACAACAGAACAGGAAACCGCACAGGAATCGTTTTCCATGCCTAGAAATGTAAGACAGATTGGGCTGGCGAACGGAGATTACAGGATTTATATAGAAGATTATGTATACACATTTCTCTGCAGCCTGGCAGAAGATGAAAAGCCGGAAGGCCAGGGAAGTGTGGCGGTACTTACAGGTGAAATTCAATGGACTGCAGATATGACCTGTATTTTTATAAAAGGTGCCATTGCAGCAGACGGCATGGAGGCTGCGGCAGAACATATTGACTTTTCGGAAAAACTCTGGCAGAAACTGCAGGAGGATAAGGATCAGTATTTTCCGGAGCAGGAGATCGTGGGATGGTTTTTTGCACAGCCTCAGATAGCAATGGAGATCACGGAGCTTTTTGTGAAAGTACATCTCAGACATTTCGGAGGGGAAAAGATCCTGATGCTGATGGATCCTGGAGAACGGGAGGATGCCTTTTTCCGTTATGATGGCGGCATGATGGCAAAACTGAGCGGGTATTATATTTATTATGAGAAAAATTCTCAGATGCAGACGTATATGATCGAACGCAGCCAGAAAGAGGGCGGAGAAGCATCCGAGAAAGTGGAGGACAGGGCTGTCAGAAATTTCAGAAAGATCATAGATAGTAAAAATCCGGAGGAACAGGGAGAAGAGAAAACTTCTGTTTTTTCTTATGCGGCTACGGTGTGTCTGGCATTGGCAGTTCTTGTGGCTGGAGTGGGCTTTTATCGGAATCAGCAGGAAAAAACAGAGGTTCCGGAAGATTATCGCGCTGCTTCTGCTTCGGTGGTGCAGATGACACCTGCAGTAACAGAACCGGTGCGGAGTGTATCGGTTTCGCCAAAGGCGGTGCAGACGCAGAAACCGGTGCAAACACAAAAACCGGTACAGACGCAGGAAGCTGTGCGGGGAACTCCGGTCCCGACGGAAACCATGCAGAAAAGAGAAAAAATCTCAATAACACCGGAACCTCGAAGTTCAAAAAAACAGTCTGTTTCAGAAGCAACGCAAAAAAAGGATAATAAAACAGAAGAGAAAAAAACAGAAGAGACTTCAGTGGCTGCAGGAAATCCTGGAGAAACTTATGTGATCCGCCCGGGAGACACCTTGTATCAGATCAGTCTGAACCGCTATGGCACTGTAGAGGCGATGGAACAGATCTGTGCATTAAACGGAATTTCTGCCAATGAGATCATTTATCCCGGGCAGGTAATTGTACTACCCTGATGGAGTGTGCTATAATAACTGGAAAACCAATTACAAAATAAAATACTTAAGGTAAGGGATACAGTTGTGAATATCATAAAAAAAATACAGAAAAAACAAAAGCGTAAAAAGCTGATGAGGCAAAAAGCCAGGCTTGCACAGGAACAGGCTGCACAGGAAGGCGCTCACTACGGGAGAACTTCTCATCGCCGAAGGATTTCAAGAAAGGGGAAAAAGGTGATCACAGCGGCAGTGATCGCTGCTGCAGTCTGCCTGGTTTTTCTCTATGCAGAAAAAAGAAGCTATCACAGCTATAAAGTATTAAATACAAGCGAACAGGAAGATGTTGTGTCCACACAGTATGTGGACATGGATGGAGATATCCTGAGATACAGTCCGGATGGAGTATCTGTTGTGGACAACAGCATGAATACGATCTGGAATGAAACCTATACAATGCAGAATCCTATTGCAGATGTGAATGGAAGCAGGGCGGTTGTTGCAGACAGCGAGGGAACATCGCTTTATATCTGCGACAAAAAAGGTGTGACCGGAACTGTAACAACATCTTATGCTATTGTAAAAGTGCGGATCGCATCGAATGGAATGGTTGCAGTGATCCTGGACAATGATGATAATACCTGGATCAATTTTTATAATCCGGATGGCAGTCTGGTCGCGGAAAATCTGACTAAGATCGATGATCCGGGATATCCCATGGATGTAGCAGTGTCTGATAACGGAGTGATGATGGTAACATTCCAGTATGTTGATGGAAGCAAGACTACCAGCTATGTGGCATTTTATAATTATGGGGATGTAGGGCAGAATGAGGATGATCGGATCGTAAGTGGTTATACCTATGAGAATGTAGTGATCCCGCAGGTGGAATGTATCAGTGACAGTAAGTATATTGCTTTGCGAGATGATGGATTTTCTACTTACCAGGGAAGCCAGATTCCCAAAGAAAGCAAAACAGTCAATGTAAAACAGGAGATCGTAAGTACATTTTTCAGTGATGACAGGATTGGCCTTGTATTTAAAAACAATAATAAAGATGATCTGTATACAATGGAAGTCTATAGTATGAGCGGACAGCTGAAATTCCGTAAAAATTTCAATATTCCATATACGACTATAAAAATGAGCGGAGATAATATCATCATGTATAACAGCTCGCAGATCTGCGTGATGAACAGCCGTGGCGTACAGAAATATGCCGGAAATGTAGATGGAACGATCCGGGATTTCTTTAAGATCGGATGGAATAAATATCTTATGGTACTGGATACAGGCGTCAGCACCATAAAATTCAGTTAAGGGGGCAGATATGAACTGGACATGGCTTGGACTGGCTGTGCTGGTCCTGCTTGCCTTTTCCATGGTGGATGGATACAGGCATGGCTTTGTAAAAGAAGTAGTATCTGCATTGCTTGTTCTGATCTCCGTTGCTCTGGTATGGCTGATCAATCCTTATGTGAATCAGTTCATACGTGAGAATACGTCTGTTTATGAAAAAATCCAGACTGCCAGCGGATCATTTGTGGATTCTCTGGCAGATGGAAAAGAAACCATGGATGAGGAGGAACAGAAGGCGTTGATCAGCAGTATGGATATTCCGGATCTCCTCCAGAAGGGGATAACAGAAAATAATACGGCATTGGTGTATCAATATCTGGCGGTTAATACATTTGCAGGGTATATTTCCGGATATCTGGCCAATGTAGCAGTGAACTGTCTTTCTTTTTTGGTATCATACATACTTTCCTCAATCCTGATCCATGTGCTGGCGTATGCCATGGATCTCCTGGCAAGATTGCCGGTCATTCGTGGGATCAACAAAATAGCCGGCGCCGTAGTAGGAGGCATGAAGTGTATTGTTTTTGTATGGGTCGGAATGCTGGTACTTACGATTTTATGCAACACGGAAATAGGGCAAAAGGGTCTGGGACTGATCCGGGGTGATACAGTACTGGATTTTCTTTATGATAAAAATATTTTTATCCGTATTTTTACAGGAATATTTTATGGTGGGTAAAAGAAACCGCATTTTGCAGACGGAAAAGCACCAGGATACAGGTGGTGACCATGTCTGTGAAATGCGGTTTTTGGCGAAAAAATACGTTTTTTAGAAAAAAATGAAATTTATGTAAAAAACATGTTGACAGGTAATGGAAAAAATGATATTCTATCAGAGTTGTTAGGAACAAATTGTTTTTAAGAAACAGATAAATACATCTGCTTTCAGAAAAATAAAAAAGTAGTTGACAAAAGACAGAAGATATGATAAAGTATCCAAGTCGTCAACAAAACGACAACAAAATCTTAACTCAAAAATGTTTGAAAAAAACTTAAAAAAGTGCTTGACAAACAAAAAGAGATGAGATAAAATAAACGAGCTGTCTGAGAGACAGACACAACAAACCTTGATAACTAAACAGTGAAACACATACGATTCTCGAAAAT
>NZ_JBCLNI010000011.1:0-107473 GCF_039062885.1 Blautia sp. 2227st1_G12_2227SCRN_220401
AATGATGTGATCCCGACGGCCGGTAAGCTTACCGTTCTGGATCTTCTTGCACCTCTGGAAAAAGCATTGGTAAGACTTGAGAAGGAGCTTGCAAAAAAGGCAGAGGAGTTCGATGATGTGATCACCATGGGACGTACACAGCTTCAGGATGCAGTTCCGATCCGCCTTGGTCAGGTGTTCCACGGTTATGCGTCCATGGTTTCCAGAGACAGGAAACGTATCGAAAAGGCTCACAGGGAAATGTACACCGTAAACCTTGGAGGAACTGCAGTGGGAACTGCTATCAACGTTTCCGATTCTTATTTTTATAAGATCGTGCCAAATCTGGAAAAGCTTACAGGTTATCCGCTGAAACAGGCCGAGGACCTTTTTGACGCAACAGAAAATCTGGACGGCTTTGTTGCCGTATCCGGTGTAGTAAAAACCTGTGCGGTGGATCTTTCCAAGATGTGCAACGATCTTCGACTGATGTCTTCCGGCCCGAAAACCGGATTTGGGGAGATCAACCTTCCGGCGAAGCAGAATGGGTCTTCCATCATGCCAGGTAAGGTAAATCCGGTCATTCCGGAGGTAGTAAGCCAGGTTGCTTTCCACATCGTAGGACATGATACCACCATTACCATGGCGGCAGAAGCCGGACAGCTGGAGCTGAATGCTTTTGAGCCGGTTGTATTTTGTAATCTTTTTGAATCCATTACGACTCTGGAAAAAGCAGTGGATACATTGATCGTAAACTGCATCACAGGAATCACCGCAAACCGCAAACACTGCAAAGACCTGATGGAAAGCAGTGCAGGAATCGCAACAGCACTTTGCCCGCATATTGGCTACAAGGCGTCTGCAACCATCGCAAAAACTGCAGTAAAAACTGGCAAGTCTGTCCGGGAACTTGTTCTGGAACAAGGGATCATGACTGAGAAAGAGCTGGAAGAGGTTCTTGATCCGTATCTGATGACAGAAGTCGGAGAAGAGCGGAAAGAGGATGAAGCAAGGAAAGCCTGCTGAGAAAGTTATCTGTACCAACGTATGACGGGAACGTCTGATGCAGCAATTCATTTCAGAGCAGCTGAACCTGATGCGGGATTTTATGGAAATGCTATAGGCAGATCAGGAATGAGATATCAATGAGTACTATAAGGAGACTTGTCACAGTGCAGGTCTCCTTTTATAATGGAAGAAACGCGATAAGAAAAGAAGGGAAAGATACATGCTTAAACGAACAGCCATACGGGCACTTTGTAATACAACGGCATATCAGAGCGGTCTTGATATTTACCGTACCGGAAAGAGGATCCAGTCGCTGGATATTAAGTCGGAAGGAGCTGTGGATAAAATATCTGCAGCAGTGAAGGAAAGTGGGCGTAATGTATACAATACAGGCTTTCAGTATGATACAGAAGCGGACCGCATAAAAGAAGCATACTGTGACTGCCCGGCCTTTCGCAGCTATTCCGGGATCTGTAAGCATTGCGTGGCAGTGCTTCTGGAATATGGAGACCGTAAGGCCTATGAGCGTGTGGAAATCCGCAGACAGCAGGATGAGGAACAGAAGCAGGCAGAGTTATTCAGCGGAACAGCATTTCCGGCTGCTTTATCCGGACCAGGGCAGCCTGCAACGAAAACCACCGTTGAGCTGAAAAGCCTCCTTAATCGCCAGCTATACAGCCGTATGCTTCCGTTTTCCGGGGATCCGTATTTTGGCAGGGTGGAGCTGGAAACCTGCCTGAAATTTAATTCTGTGAGAAATTGTTTTACCGTGGAATTCCGCGTTGGCTGTGAGAAAAAATATATCCTCAAGGATGTGTTGGCCTTTGTGTGGAATCTGGATCATAATGAGAAGGTTTCTTATGGAAAAAATCTGGAATTTATCCATTCCGATGAAGCCTTTTCAGAAGGATCCAGAAGCGTGCTGGCCTTTATCCGGGAATGGGTCGAGAATCATCACGGCACTTACATGTCCAGGTATGAACAGCTGAAGAATATAGCTGTGGAAAAGGTGAGGGATCTTACCGTTGACAGAAAAGAACTTGAGGATCTGCTTCTTATACTTGGCGAAAAAAGTTTCAAGTTCAAAATGAACAATGATCCGGAAACAACATGGCATTCTGCCAGAGAAATTCCGGACAGGACGCTGATGATCCGGAAGAAAGATCAGGGGTTATCTCTTGAGATCGCGCCGGTATACAGTGTGACAGGCATACGGTATCATATGTATTTTGATAATGCGAAGGTATATCTGGTTTCCAGGCAGGAGCTTGGAGCGGTGGAGGAATTTGTTACCTGCCTGGAGCGGCTTCCTGCAGGTCGAGGCTTTATTGATGAACCGGATGTGCCTGCGTTTGTGCGTGAGCTGCTTCCTTCCCTGAAAAAATTTTTTCACTGTGATCTCAGGGATTTCCCGGAAGAAACAGGTCTTGAATGCTACAAGGTTGCATATGAGATCTATCTGGATGCGCCGGAGCGTGACTGGATCACCTGTAAGGCATTTTCTGTTTACGGGAAGGATAAATTTTCGGTTTTTGACCGAGATGTGTCTGCCCGCACCAGGGATATTCCGGGAGAGCTTGGTGTGTTTGCGCTGCTGTCAAAATATTTTAACGGATATGATGACCAGCGGATGGAGCTGGCATTGGATTGTCGTGCCGAGGAACTGGAATCTTTGTGCAGGGAAGGTTCAGGGAAGCCCGACAGTGTGAAAGCTTCCGAAGAAAAGCTCTACCAGCTTCTTACTGAAGGGATCCCCGCCATGCAGAAAGTTGCAGCTGTCTATATTTCCCAGTCCATCAAACAGATGCGGGTGACAAAGCTGCCAAACATCCGTCTTGGCGTTTCTCTGTCAGCTGGACTTCTGAACCTGGATCTGGATGTGGAGGGGATGGATCAGGCGCAGCTTTTTGATATTCTTTCCAGGTACGATCGCAGGAAAAAATATTTCCGCCTGAAGGATGGCAGCTTTCTGGATGTTTCCGATGGTCAGCTCAGGGAGCTTTCTGCTCTGAAAAATGGACTGCAGATCAGTGATCGTGAACTGAAAAAAGGAAAGACTCAGGTTCCGGCCTATCGTGCTATGTATCTGGACAGTCAGCTGAAGGGCGGCGATCTGATCAAGGTAGAGAAGGACAATGCCTTTCGTGCGTTGATCCGGAACATGCAGACAATGGAAGAACATAAATTTCAGATTCCCAGGGAGCAGGAAAAAATCCTCCGGGGCTATCAGAAAGAGGGCTTTTACTGGATCAAAACTCTGAAGCATAATCAGTTTGGAGGGATCCTGGCAGATGATATGGGACTTGGAAAAACCCTCCAGGTGATCACATTTCTCTGGTCAGAATTTCAGGAATCTGCGCCGGGAGAAAACAGACGTGCCCTTGTGATAACGCCTGCTTCGCTGGTGTTTAACTGGATGAACGAGATCGAACGTTTTGCGCCGGGACTTCCGGCTACCGTTGTGACTGGTGATGTGAAGGAGAGGAAAGCACTGATCAAAAATGCGGGAGAACGGGAGGTTCTGATCACTTCCTATGACCTTCTGAAACGGGATCTGAAGGCTTATCAGAACCTGGATTTTGCTGTGCAGATCATTGATGAGGCGCAGTATATCAAGAATCACGGAACTCAGGTGGCAAAGGCTGTGAAGGAGATCCGGTCGGAATTCAGGCTTGCGCTGACCGGTACACCGGTGGAGAACAGGCTTAGTGAGCTGTGGAGTATTTTTGATTTTCTGATGCCGGGATTTTTGTATTCTTATGAGAAATTCCGCAAGGAAATAGAGCTTCCAGCTGTGCAGTACAGCAATTCCGATGCGATGGAGCGTCTGCAGAAAATGATCCGTCCTTTTGTGCTGCGGAGATTGAAGAGGGATGTGTTGAAGGATCTTCCGGATAAGCTGGAAAAAGATATGTTTTCCCCGTTGGAAAGCGAGCAGAAGGAACTGTATGAGGCCCATACGGAACGGCTTCGCCTGATGCTTGGGATGCAGTCGGATGCGGAGTTTCGCACTTCTAAACTGCAGATCCTTGCAGAGATCACGAGGCTGCGGCAGATCTGCTGTTATCCGGGACTTGTATATGAAGGATACAAAGGGAATTCTTCCAAGCTGGAGATGTGCATGGAGTTGGTTCAGAATGCGGTGAATGGCGGACATAAGCTCTTGTTGTTTTCCCAGTTTACTACCATGCTGGATGTGCTGGCTGTCCGTCTGAAAAAAGCAAAGGTTTCTTTTTATATGCTGACGGGGGCTACTTCCAAGGAAAAACGTGCGCAGATGGTACAGGCATTTAATGAGGACGATACTTCTGTTTTCTGCATTTCATTGAAAGCAGGAGGAACAGGCTTAAATCTTACTGCGGCAGATATCGTGATCCATTATGATCCCTGGTGGAATCTTGCCGTGCAGAACCAGGCCACAGACCGCGCCCATCGCATTGGTCAGCAGAACGTTGTCAGTGTTTACCGACTTTTTATGAAAGACACCATAGAAGAACGAATCCGGGCTCTTCAGGAAAGAAAACGGGAACTGGCTGATGAGATCTTAAGCGGCGAGGGAATCGGCCAGGCTTTGATCAGCAGAGAGGAAGTACTGGAGCTGCTAGGCAGGTAAAATTCTTAACTGAATCAAGTAAGTTCCCTGCTTCAATTACGAAAAGCAATACGCGGTGAGGGGACTTGCTTGTATCGGGAAGAATGCAGGCTGTGAATATCCGCCTGATTCAACAAAAACACCCCCGATGGAAATCGCGTGTGTAAATCACATACGATATCCGTCAGGGGTGTTTTATTTAAAGTTTTATTTTATGCAAAAAACTTATCGTACAGACCAAAGAAGAAGATAAACAGAATGATCAGCGGCAGGATATAAGTGATGTATCCGCGCATCCATTTCCGGATCTTCATGCCTTTTCCGGTGTTGGCTTCTTTTGTGAAGTTTTCCCAGCCCCAGCCCCGTTTGGAAACACAGAAAAGCAGGTATACAAGAGAACCAAGCGGGAGCAGAATGTTGCTTACCAGAAAATCTTCAAGGTCGAGAATTGCGCCGCCGAATACCTTGAGCCAGTCCCAGGACCATACATTGTATCCAAGTACGCATGGCAGAGACAGAAGGATGATGGCGATGGCATTTACAAGACTGGATTTTTTTCGGCTCCAGCCGGTAAGCTCCATACCGCAGGAAATAATATTTTCAAATACAGCCAGGATGGTAGAGAAAGCTGCAAATGACATAAAGATAAAGAACAGGCTTCCCCACAGTCTTCCAAGCGGAATGTGGTTGAAAATATTCGGCAGTGTGATGAAGATCAGGCTCGGTCCGGAAGTCTGGTCAACATTGAATGTGAAACATGCCGGGAAAATAATAAGTCCGGAGGTGATCGCAACAAAAGTATCCAGAAGCGCAATATTCATGGATTCACCAAGCAGTGCATGATCTTTTCCGATGTAGCTTCCGAAGATAGCCATAGCACCGATACCAAGGCTGAGAGTAAAGAATGCCTGGTTCATAGCACCGGTAATGGTAGAAATAATACCGATCTCTTTCATACGCTCGAAATCCGGGATCAGGTAGAATTTCAGTCCCTCTTTGGCACCATCCATGGTAAAACTGTTGATGGCAAGAACAACCATGATCACCAGAAGAGAGATCATCATAACCTTGGTAACTTTTTCAAGGCCGTTCTGAAGACCGCGGGAGCAGACAAAAACACCTGCAATAACAACAACGATCATCCAGAATCCCATAGTAACGGGCTGGCCAAGCATGTTGGTAAACTGTCCTGCAACACCGTCGGAATCAAGTCCCTGGAATTTACCGGTGGCTGTCATATAGAAGTAATTCAGCATCCAGCCTGTAACAGTGGTGTAAAACATCATCAGGAGATAACATCCGATCAGAGTGATATATCCATGGATGTGCCATTTCTGTCCTGGTTTTTCCAGTGCGTAATATGCTTTGACAGGACTCTTCTGGCTGGCACGTCCAACAGAAAACTCCATAGTCATAACAGGAAGTCCAAGAAGGGCCAGGAAGATCAGGTAAAACAGTACGAATGTGCCGCCACCGCCCTGTCCGGCCATGTAAGGGAATTTCCAGACGTTTCCGATTCCGATGGCACAGCCAGCAGAAATCAGAATGAATCCCAGACGGGATCCAAGTTTTTCTCTTTCTTTCATAACTCACCTCATTATTGCAGTATGGTAAACTGCTATTTGTATAAAGTCGCAGGTTTTATCTTAACACATTCCGGGATATTGCACAATAAAAAGAACTTGCATTTTACATAAAACATATGTTAGAGTAAAATGTAATTTTAATAAGATGAAGCGGTGAAACGTTACGCTTTAATGAGATAAAGATCATATGCCGATAGAACCTGGATAACTGTTCTTTTCAGTCAGGGATACAAAGTTTTTTGGAGAGATTCCGTAATATTTCCGGAAACATTTGCTGAAATATCCGGAATCAGAAAATCCGCATAAAGAAGCTACATTTTGAATGGAAGGGCTGTCTTCCAGAAGAAACTGTCTGGCTTTTTTCATGCGGCAGACATTGATATATGAGGTAAGTGTAACTCCGGATTCCTGACTGAATACAGCAGAGAGATGCTGGGGATTGACAAAAAAATGGGAAGCAATGGTTTCAAGACGAAGATCCGGCTGATTAAAATTCAGACAGATATATTCCTGAACCTGGGATACAAGAGCTGACTTCCGCGGATTTTTTTCATCAGCAAGAGAATCCAGAACTGCCTTGCAGGTAGACTGGAGCAGTTGTTTTAACTGCAGGGCACTCTGGCAGTTCTGGTAAGTATTCAGGGCGTTTTCCAGAAGAGGAAAAAGCGTTTCACGCTGACTGCACTCCGTGATAAAACCGTCAAGTACAGTAAGAAAAGCAGCAGCTACACTCCAGGTCTGCCGGATATGGATTTTTTTGGTGATGATATCGTTGAAATATTCATCAATATATTTACAGAGAGCCGGTGAATTTTGCTGGCGCAGAAAGATCAGGATATCATTATAAACCAGAGGCTTTAATGTAAAATCACCGGAATGGGACTGGGGCGTGAAATAAAGAAATCCGGAAGAAGACGCAGTTCTGTTATGAAAAACAGAAAGAGCCTCTTCATAGGAATAGCGGATTCCTTCCACGCCTTCATGAGGTGTTCCACAGCAGAAAAAAGTGGAAATCTGTGCGATATTATCATATATCCCGGCAAGTCTGAGACAGGATTGTTCCAGATCGGTAAAAGAAAAATCAGAGCTTTTTTCCATGATGATATACTGTCTCATCTGAGAATAGTCAATGTAAATAAGCTCTTTGCACACAGGCTGTAAGATTTCCCTGCATATATTTTCCAGGATGGTGTGGAGCAGAGAAAAATCACCTTTTTCATCCCATATTTCCGGATTGGCATTGTGGATCTCCATAAGAATGGTAAGATAATCGGAAGTTTTATGAATCGGAATTTTTTCCAGATCATCCGGGGAAATGGTTGTTCCGCTGATCACCTTCTGGAAGAAATTAAGCTGCATTTGCCGTGTATACAGATCGCGGAACTGAAAATAATTATTCACATAACTGTTTCTGGAATTTTCCTGATCGATCTCGTCACTTACTTTCTGGAGTGTCTCCATAAGCTCCCGGTGATCCAATGGCTTCAGGAGGTATCCGCGGACCTGAAGAGAGATGGCTTTTTTGGCATAGTCAAAATCTTCGTATCCTGTGGAAAGGATGAACCTGGTATGACAGTCTGTTCCAAGAGCTGCGATCATATCCAGACCGCTCATAACCGGCATGGATATATCCACAAGGGCAATATCGGGTTTAACATTTTCAATAAGCCGGATTCCGGCCTGTCCGTTATTAGCTTCCCCTGCAATGTTATAAAGGTTTTGTTTTTCAAGAAAATTGATCAGAGATTTTCTGAAAAAAATTTCATCGTCAATAATTACGAGTGTTTTCAATTTATATTTCCCCCTCGATCAGATTTTTTTGTCAGGTATTACTATGGTTACAGTGGTTCCCTTTTCAGGTGAACTTTCGATGGTGAGTCCGTAATTCTCACCGTAGAGAAGAGCAATCCTGTGGTTGATACTTGGAAGCCCGAAAGAATGTCGGGCAGTTTTGAAGTCTCTGATAGAACGGTTAAGTTCGGCAAGTTTTTCCGGCGGGATACCGGAACCATTATCAGAAACAGAAATACAGATGGTACCATTTCTGATAGAAACATTTAAGTGAATATGGCATATCTGGCTGGTAAGTCCGTGGACAAAAATATTTTCCACAACAGGCTGTATGGTCAGCTTGGGTATCTCTGCCCCATGATCCTCCCAGGACGGCTCATAGGTGATCTCGTAATCAACAAAATCCATATACCGCAGATTCTGGATATAAAGATACTGTTCTGTAAGAAGCAGCTCCTGGCGCAGAGGAATGATAAACTGTCCCTTTGAAAGAGAGTTTCTGTAGAAAGATGACATGGAAGACACTGCTTTTACTGCAGTATCATTCATGTCAAGTTCTATGAGAGACTTGATGGTGTTTAAAGTATTATAAAGAAAATGGGGATTGATCTGGGACTGTAAAAGACGTACTTCCATTTTCTGTTTGGCATTTTGTTCCTCATAGATATCGTTAAGTAATGTCTGGATCTTCTGCATCATAAGGTTAAACTGGTTATAGAGAACTGCAAGTTCATCATTTGAAGAGTAACTGGCAGAAATATTCAGCTTTCCGGCAGACGCAGATTTCATTTTTTCTACAAGTTTCTGTATAGGTGCGGTGACAGTACCTGTACATAATATGGAAAAAAATACAGATAAAATAAACACTACAATGCTGATCAGAAGAATATTGTGCAGGATCACCATATGATCCAGAGTCAGGCTTTCCAGAGGAATCAGGTTGATCACATTCCAGTTCAGGTCAGGATAGGATTTGCAGATAAAAAGAGTGTCAGTGCCGTCTACGGAAAAAAACTGCCTGTCGGTTTCTGTCAGGGTTTTATAATTCTCTGAACTGATTTTTGTATAGGATGAGAAGTCTTTATAAATACCTCCGGATGAAGAAGAGGAAAGTATCTGTCCATTTTCATCAGTAATATAGAAATCCCTGGAAGAGCTGTCCGGAAGGTCGCGGAATGCAGAGGAAATATTTGTTTCTCTGATCAGAAGGACCAGGGCGCCCAGATATTTGGTGTTATCAATGTTTGTAATACTTTTTAAGGCTACAAAGGTTGGCTCCCCACTTATCTGGAAGGGTCCGAGAAACTGAAAGGCCAGATTAGTCTGAAGGCTGTCAAGGACTTCGGGACCTAAAATGGAATCAAGCTGATCTGTTTCTGTGGTACTGCTGTGAAACCAGTGGTTTTCTGTATCCAGGATATCCCAGGCATAGATGTTTTTGTGAAGTCCGATGATACGCTGGGCCTGGTCTGTAAGCTCGGAATTTACCAGAAAATGTTCCAGTGTGTTTTCGGGAACTGTGGGATTTTCTTTTAAAACATCGGCGATATTGCTGTTGATGGAAAGGGTGATGGCATAGTTTGATATATTATCGATCTTTTCTCCAAGGTTGCTGGTGATCAGGGATAGCTGCTGCTGACTGGAAAGTGCGGCACGCTTGATCAGTACTTTTTTGGATGCAGTATAAAAAAACACGGAAGTAAGCATGAGTATCAGAGAACTGAGCAGCAGATATGTAATAAAAAGCCTGCGTTTCAGACTGATTCCTAAAAATAAGTGAAACACCTTTTTTTTCAGATTTTCTATCATGGAATCCCCCCTCTGGTTTTATTGGCTACATTATATAATAAGGGAAAAATTCTCACAAGTGTGGGGGAAAGATTGGAGAAAATATTCCAGGTACAGCGAAGATTTTCCATGTATTTTTTCGGACGGATTTAATATAATGGTCTCATCGATAAGGAAAGCGGAACAAAATATTCAATCCGGATGAATAGAAATGTACCAAAAGGAGGACGAAAATGAAATTAAAAAAAGTGATGGCTGCTACACTTGCCACAATGATGTGTCTCTCTTCATTCAGCATGATGAATGTGTGGGCAGATAAAAAAGAGGATTCCGAACCACTTGTGATCAATTATATCAGTGCCAGGGGCGAAACAGATGCGGCACTGAAAACATTGAAGAAGCTTGCAGAAGATTATAAAAAAGATCACCCGGATTTTGAATTCAATGTAGAGTCTATTGCAGACAGAGAAACATATCTTCAGAAGATTAAGATCCTTGCATCCAGCAATGAGCTGCCGGACTGGTTTGACGCAGATCCGGAGGCATTTTTTGAAGGACTTTGCAAAAAGGATCTGATCTACAGTGTGGATGACCTTTATGATGAACTGGGTATCAAAGACAAGTTCTTTGATATTGCACTGAATTATCCGAAACTCAGTGACGGAAGCAATTACCTTATGACCTGGCAGGGAAATGTAGAGTATTTCTGGTATCACAAAGACATGTTTGAAAAAGCCGGAATTACTGAAACACCTCAGACACTGGAAGACCTCCTGGATGTGTGCAAGAAGCTGAAAGATGCGGGAATGACCCCGATATCCGCAGGAAATTACGACATGATCATGCGTTATCCCGCATTTAAGGCTTTCAGACTGGAAGGAAATGACTTCATTGACAATGCAAGAATGGGAAAAGAAAAATTTAATTCTGAGACAGGTATCGCAACAGCCCAGTATACACAGGATATAGCCCAGTATTTCAGTGAAGGATGGACAAGTTCAGATACTACCGCACAGATGGATCTGTTTCTGAACAGTGGTGCGGCAATGTTATACACCGGAACATGGGATACACCGGATCTTACAGATGATGAGGGAAATCTTAAAGATGACATTTCCATGTTCAAACTTCCTGTAGACAGCGAAGGAACCGCTACAGGAGAAAATGATTACTATGCGAATTGTGGAATCGGAACTGCCATTCTCAAGGATTCCATGAGTGATGAGATGAAAGATTTCATCAGTTATGTATGGGATAATTTTGCTGATACGGCAATGTATGAGTTCAATATGCTTCCATCCATGATGCCAAGTGATTCGGAGAAGCTTCCGGAGCTTACACAGCAGATTTTAAGTGATCTTGAGAACTGCGGCACTTTTGCCCAGTGCTGGGATGTTCGTCTGGATCCTTCTACAAACGAGGTTTACAGAAAAGAGTTGGCAAGCCTTGGAATGGGAGAATCAACTCCTGAAGAGTTCTGCGAAAACATGGACAAAGCTGTAGAACAGTATGCATCTGATTATTTTGACACTGAAGAATAACTGAGAGAATACGCAGATGCGGAATTTTATCTGCATCTGCGTATGAAAGGGGAGAGGATATGAAGCCCAGAAATAAAATCCAGCCTTTACCGTTTGTTCTTCCTGCACTGTTCGTATATATTCTTACTGTTATCATCCCAATTCTGTGGTCAATGGGTTACAGCCTTTTTTCCTGGAATGGAATCGGTGATATGAAGTTTATCGGACTGGAAAATTATGTGAGGATGTTTCAGGATGAGACATTTCGTGAGGCTGTTGTAAATAATCTTAAATTTGTTGTATTGGGAAGTTTGTTCCAGTTATGTGCAGGACTGATCCTGGCAATTTTGCTTACACATATTTCCAAAGGTGGAAATATTCTGCGGGTTATTTATTTTATTCCATGTATCATTTCATCTATGGCGATCTGCCAGATTTTTTCCAAAATGCTTTCTGTCCAGCCCCAGGGCCTGGTTTGCTATGTGATGGAAAAACTGGGAATGGAACCTATCGCTTTGCTGGCAAATTCCCATACAGCGCTGATTACCATAACCCTGATCGATGGATATAAATACTGTGGTCTGTACATGATCATTTTTTATTCCGCATTTGTATCCATATCAAAGGATGTGATCGAGGCATCTACAATGGATGGCTGCAATGTTTTTCAACAGTATCGTTACATAAAGCTTCCACTGGTGAAAAATATATTCAGCATTGTCATTGTAATGCTTGTAAATGGTTGTCTGAAAACCTTTGATGTATTCTATATTCTTGACAATAAATCCAGATCAACAGAGATGGTGGCAACTTATATGTATAAAACCGCTTTTAATTCGGCTGACTTTGGCTATGGAAGTACATTGTCCGTTTTTCTGGTCATTGAATGTCTGGTAGCAGTAGGGATTATACAGAAATGCCTGGGATCGGCGAAAGGAGATGGGTCAGAATGATAAAATCAAGAAAAAATATACCTATTCGTGCTGTGTTCTATGTAGTGATCCTTATTTTTGTCATGATACAGGTCTACCCTATTTTCTGGGTTATCTGCTCCAGTCTGAAAACACCGGATGAAATGACATATACTGCACAGTATGCCCTGCCATCAGGATTTTATCTTGGAAACTATATCAGCGCACTGACGATCTCATCCATTCCAAGATATTTTCTTAACAGTACGGTTGTGGCAGTTCTCACACTTCTTGGCATCGTAGTCCTGGGATGCCCGGTTGCATTTGTGATCAGCAAGGTAAAGGTAAAATATGCCAATGCACTGATGGCATTTTTCCTGTTTGGAATGATGGTGCCTATTTTTTCCTGCCTTATACCCATGTTCCAGATTTATAACAGGATCGGACTGAGAAATACATACTGGGCACTGGTGCTTCCGCAGATCGGGTTCGGACTTCCAATGTGTATCTATCTTTACACCGGATTTTTTAAATTTATGCCGGATTCTCTTCTGGAAGCAGCAGTTATTGACGGTGCCACAATGGGAACCACATTCCGCAAGATCGTGGTACCTATGGCTAAAAATACTACAATGACAGTTCTTACATACAATTTTGTTTTTGTATGGAACGAATTTACATATGCCAATACATTTATCTCATCTTCTGATATGAAAACTCTGCCAATTGGCCTGAATGACTTTGTGGGGCAGTTCGGAAGAGTGGACTGGGGAAGTACATTTGCGGCGATCGTAATATCGATCCTGCCTACACTGATCGTGTATTTTATTCTTAACAAAAACATAATCGAAGGTATGGCTGCAGGTGCGGTCAAGAGTTAGGAGGCTGAAATGGAAACAAGGATTGAATTGAAACAAGGATGGAAAATTTTGCAGGATGTTCATGATACAGGGGAAAAGACCGGGCTTTATGCTGCCAGGGAAGCGGATACTTCCGTAGGTTCCCAGGTGTCTGAATGGGAGGAACTGGAGGAACTGAAACATCTGCAGCTTATCTATGCCAGACAGCCATATTTCGGGCGTGAACTGAGATATTTCAATCAGGCGCCCTGGTGGTACAAAACAGAGTTTGAAGTTCCGGATCAGAAAGTTACGGATGCTGTCCTTAAATTTACCAATGTTGATTATTATGGAAAAGTATGGATTAACGGAGAATTTCTTGGAGAGCATGAAGGATATTCCGCTCCATTTTCCTTTAATGTAAAAGATAAGCTTGTTTTTGGAGAGAAAAATTATCTCATTGTAAAGGTAAGTTCTCCATGGGATGATGAGGTGGAGCTGGATGCACAGGATTCCAGAACCCACCTGGTAAAAAGAAATATGGTAAAAGGTACCTACGAACATTCTGATACATTTATCCAGAGAGATGTAAATCCTGTAGGAATCTACGGAAAAGTGGAACTGATCCTGACAGAAGAAGGTGTTCTGGAAGATCAGACAGATCTGAAGTATGAACTGGATCCGGATGTAAGGAAAGCAGACGTATATGTGGAAACTGAAGCGCGAGGTCTGAAATCCGGGGAGACATATGATTTTAATGTAAAGATCCGGGAAAAAGAGTCCGGTCTTATAAAGGCAGAAAAAACTGTTCAGATAATGGCAGAGAAAGCAGAGACAGGTTTTAAATGTGAGCTTAAAGTGGAAGATGTCAGACTGTGGTCCACATGGGATCATGGTTATCCCTGGATGTATCAGGCAGAACTTACGTTAAGCAGGGGAAAAGACATACTGAGCAGCAGAACAACGAATTTTGCTTTTCGGGACATTCAGATTGAGCGTAATGAAAAAATAACAAGATTCTGGCTTAATAACAGGAAACTGTATATAAGAGGAACCTCTTATTTTCCGGATTGTTATATTTCTGCAATGACAAAGGAACGGTACCTGAGAGATCTTCTTAATGTAAAGGCGGCAGGTTTTAATCTGGTACGAGTACATGTCCACACAGAGCAGGAAGTTTTTTATGATCTGTGTGACGAGCTGGGAATTGCAGTTTTTCAGGATTCGGAGTACAACTGGACGCATCCTTCAACAGATGAATGGGCGCAGAGATTTGCAGATGTTTACAGAGAAAATGTGAAACTTCTGAAGCATCATCCGTCTCTGATCTGCTGGATCATTATGAATGAACCGGGATGTATTGATCCGGATGGAAATGTGAGAAGGAGATTTATGGAGGAAAATCCGGGACCTGCTTTGTACAGGGAAGTACAGAAGATGGATCCGGGCAGACCGATCATCAAGGGTTCTTTCTGCGAAGACGATCTGCTTAGCGGGGACAGCCATAATTATCTGGGTTCTTTATGCGGTGGAGAATATGCAGATATTTATGAGCAGACAGAAAAGCTGAATACAGAGTACGGATTTGATGCACCGGGCAGCAGTGAAAATCTGAAAACTGTTCCGGCGGTATATCATCGTCTGGAAAAACTGGTGGATGATATCCCGAAGATCCAGGAATATCAGTATAAGCTTCTGAAATATTATACAGAGCATTACAGGATCCAGAAATATGAACCTTGCTCAGGATATATACAGTTTATGTTTATCGATCTGTGTCCTCAGAGCTTCTACGGATTATATGACTGGTGGGGAATTCCCAAAAAGGGTCTTCAGGCTATACTGGAAAGCAACGCACCAGTGGGTGCTTTTGCAAAGCACAAAGATTATCTGGACAGTCTGTATATTGTAAATGATACAGATGGAGCTCTGGGAGAGTGTGAACTTACATGGATCATTACAGAAACATTGAACGGAGAACTGGTGGAAAAGGGAAGTGTTAAAGCAGAAGTTCCGGCAGACAGCCGTGTCATGGTAAAAACCTTTGAGAAAGAATACGGAAAAGGCAAGAAGTGGAACCTTACACTAATTCTTTCTGATAATAGCGGTAAATGTATGGCAAAGAATACCTATCAGGATATCTGTACTTTGCTTTCAAGAGTTGATGGGCATCCGGACCGTATGAGCCATGAGTTTGGAATGAGACTCTACTGGGCCTGAGCTATCTGCAGCTCACAGGCACTTTCATCCTTGACTTGTGTCAAAAATCACAACATGTTATACTTTGTGTATAAAGGAAGATTTTAGGCGTGGAAGGAGCGATATTATATGCGTTTACAGAAAGTACAGGATGCTCTGAACAAAAAAAATATCACATTCGAATACACAGAGGAAGATGGTTGCGGAAGTCTGGATTTCATGTTCCGTGGACTGAAATTCCATGTATGGGAATACGAGGACAACGGTTGGGGTGCCGAGACCAATATTTATGCGGCTGGAAGAAGTGAGGACATTGACGGAGATTATGAAGAGAAGATTTCTGCAGAGATTCTTTCCTGGCCGGATATGATCAATAACTGAATATAATAATATTGAATAAAGTGGCTGTAACTGAACGAATACGCTCAGTTACAGCTACTTTTTATCGGAGAAAAGTTTTCTGAAGAACTATAGCTGTACGTTCAGGTATTCACTGGGAGACATCTGACAGTTCTTTTTAAAAACCTTGCTGAAGTAATTTCCATTGCTGAAACCAAGATGCCAGGCAATGTCGTCGAGAGTTATATCCGTAGACTGCAGAAGCCGTTTCACCTCGGTGAGCTTTAACTGCATAGTATAGGAAAAAAGATTCTGACGTTTTTTTAAAACAATCTGGACAGATGCTCCTTACTTAGAAAAAAGATTCTGCAATATCGGCCAGGGAGATATTTTCCAGATAATGTGCATTGATATAATCAAAAACATCACTGATTACCCTACTGGTGAACGCAGAGCAGGGTTCGGGTGATGAAGCAGAATCGGAAGTCCCAGTTTTGCCTGCTTCACTTTCCAACTGAGAAATTGTGGCTGAAAGCGCATTGTTCAAATTCTGGGGATCAACAGGCTTCAGTATGTAATCAATAACACCGGCCTGGATCGCAAGTCTTGTATATTTGAAATCGCTGAATCCGCTGATCACACTGATTTTGCTGTCGATGTGAAGTTCTTCCGGCTTTTTTTAGAGCTGTATTCCGTCCATGACGGGCATTTTCATATCTGTGATAATAATGTCAGGATGCTCTTTGAGAATGATCTTCAGGCCATCTTCGGCATTATCTGCTTCCAGAAGATCACTGTTTGCTCGGATTTATCCCATGGTGTTTTGAACTTCCGGATAAGGGATATGAAGAAGCTTGGGAGCAGATTGTGAATCCGGAAGGTTTTGCCTCCCCCCCCCTGTGGCCCTACAACTGCGGAACAGAGACATCCACGGTACGGAGGCAGATTATGAATGTCTGTGGAACGGCCCATCCTAGCCATTTTCAACGACACAGACACAGACAGCAATGGCAAATCTTCTGAAAGATTATCCGCAGACTTATGTGACAAATATGGTCTATCCGTAAGGTTTTTGGTTGTTACTGAAAAAGATTTCATGGTTCAGGATTCCACATCAGTGACATTGATCTCATCCTGGAATCCGTCCGTATAATGCAGTTCATAATCTTCTGTGATAAATACAGCCTGCACGCCTTTTTTCTCCGCAAATTTCAGTCCGTCCTCCAGACCAAGGGCGAAACAGGTGGTGCTTAAGGCATCGCCGTCCACAGACTGGTCGGAGATGATCGTCACAGAAATCAGGCCGTTTTCATAAGGATAGCCGGTTTGGGGATTCAGGATATGATGATATAATTTACCGCCCTGCTTAAAGCACCTCTCATAAATTCCGGAGGATACAACAGATTTTCCGGTGATATCCATAACGGCTTCGGTTTCGTTGCGATCTGCAAAAGGCTTCTGGATGCCGATCTTGAAGGGAGTGCCGTTGGGCTTTGAGCCGATGCAGAGGACATTGCCGCCAAGGTTGATGATAGCACTGTTTACGCCTTTTTTTACCAGAAAATCTTTCAGGCGGTCTGCAATATAGCCTTTGGCAATGGCGCCTACATCGAACTGGATGTCATCAGAGGGAAGTGTGATATCCTGCCCGTCAATGGTGACGCCGTCGGAGCTGCACAGGGGGAGAACTTTCTGAATATCTGCATCATCCGGAGCCTTCGGGTCTTCTGCTGTGAAATCCCAGAGAGAGGTCAAAGGCGCAATGGCGATGTCAAAGGCACCGTCGGATTCCCTGGTGATATCGAGTCCTTCGGAAAGCAGAGCAGCAAGGTATTCGGATATATGCCATGTGTTTGTGGTGCCATTGACCTGGTAGGGAGTGGTCTGAGTTTCAATGGTTTGATTTGATACAGCGGAATCTGATATCCGGTGATTTAATTTATAAAGCTCGCTGTTCTCATTTGTCCGGCTGAAGATCAGCTCATACCTATCGCACAGTGCCAGACAGTCATCCAGGAGGGACTTATCCTGGGAATCGTAAATGGTGATCTGTATGGCTGTGTTCAATTTGATGCTGCTGATGCTGATAGGCTCCTTCTCGGTGGCAGTGCTGGTGCCAGTGGTATTCTGGCAGCCTGTGAAAAGGAGCATTGGACAGACAAGGACTGTGCACAATATTAAATAGAAGAAACGGGAATGCGAGCGGTTTCTTTTGGAATGAAAAAAATAAGTTGACATAATATTCTCCTGTTTTCTGATTGACTGACTTAACTGAAGAGCATTTATTTGATGCAAATCTATGTAGTACATGTGGATGGGGTTATTCACTTAACCGGATCAAGCAGCGACGCGGATTGCGGATATACGCTTGACCGACATCGGACAGATTTATGAAATCTCATTATACCATGTATTTCTGAAATCAGAAAGGCATATGCCTGTCGCAAAAATCATTGTATTTTGCAATAATATAAGATATAATTTCTCCGAAAAAAGAACATATTTGCTATGGATGATATGGATCCGAATGATTGACCGGAATTTTTACAGATAAAAGGAGAAATTTTTCATGATAAAAGTAATTGCAAGTGATATGGACGGCACACTTCTTGGTGATGACCATAGGATCGCACCGGAAACCCTTGCAGCGATCAGGCGTGCCTGCGATGCGGGAATCCGTTTTAT
Source organism: Blautia sp. 2227st1_G12_2227SCRN_220401 (assembly GCF_039062885.1). Lineage (NCBI taxonomy): Bacteria > Bacillati > Bacillota > Clostridia > Lachnospirales > Lachnospiraceae > Blautia > Blautia sp. 2227st1_G12_2227SCRN_220401. The sequence goes on from NZ_JBCLNI010000011.1 coordinate 18,238, forward strand.
GGTTGCCACCGGCCGGAATTTTCCCGGTGCCATGGAGGAGCTGAAGGGAACAGAGCTGACCTGTGATTATGTGGTGAGCAGTGGTGCTGAAGTACGGAATCCGCAGCAGGAGGTTGTAAAGAGTACACCGATCTCTATTGAGCTGTGTGAGGAGGTCTACAATACGGCAAAAAAATACCCGGTATCTGTAGCATTTTTTACGGATCGCTATGATTACCGTATTGGAACAAAGAAAGAAATTGAAGACGGGATCATTCAGCAGATCCGTCTTTTCAATATGGACATAGATATCAGCGAGGAGATTGTACGGAAATCCCCGCAGTACCGCAGGATCGCCGGAAACACGAAAGGGATTTCCGATATCCGTTCCCTGGAGAGCAGCGGTGCGCCGGTATATAAGATCTTCATTTTTGCGGCAGATGTGGAGCAGCTGGAGAAACTCAGCGATGAGCTGAAAGAAAATCCAGCCGTTGCAGTGGCTTCTTCCTTTATATATAATCAGGAGATTACAGCAGTAGAGGCGCAGAAAGGCCCGGTGCTGAAAGAATATATCGAGTCTCTGGGATATACCATGGATGAGGTGATGGTTCTTGGTGACAGCCTTAATGATTATTCCATGATTTCCATGGATTTCGGCGCAACCGTTGCAATGGAAAATGCAGTTCCGGAGATCAAAAAGGCAGCAAAATACATCACAAAGAGCAACAATGAGTTTGGTGTGGCCTATGCTATCGATCAGGTTTTGGAACGCCAGGGAAAATAGTTTTTCCCCCCTTTTGAAAAAGTGCCATATATATTATAATGTAGAAAGATGAATACAGAAAAGCGAAAGGCTTGCGTTCCGGTGTATGAAGCAGAGTGGAATGAGAAGTTTCGCTTTACAAAAAACACAGACAAAGAGAGGAAATCACGATGGAAAAAATGAAAAATGTTTATATTATGGATCACCCGCTGATCAAACACAAAATTTCAATGCTCCGTGATAAAAATACAGGAACAAACGAGTTCCGTAAACTGGTGGAGGAAATCGGAATCCTGATGGGATATGAGGCGCTTCGTGATCTTCCTACAGAGGAAGTGGAAATCGAGACACCGATAGAAACCTGTAAGACACCGATGATCTCAGGTAAGAAGCTGGCAGTGATCCCGGTCCTCCGTGCAGGACTTGGAATGGTAAACAGCATTCTCACACTGGTACCGTCTGCAAAGGTCGGACATGTGGGACTTTACCGTGATCCGGTAACACATGAGCCCCATGAGTATTACTGTAAGCTTCCTGAATCTATTGACGAGCGTATTTCAGTGATCGTTGATCCGATGCTTGCAACCGGCGGTTCTGCCGAAGCTGCCATTGATTTTGTCAAGAAACAGGGCGGAAAGAATATCAAGTTTATGTGCATCATCGCAGCTCCTGAGGGACTGAAACGTCTCCATGAGGCACATCCGGATGTACAGATCTACTGCGGTTCCCTTGACAGAGAGCTCAATGAGAACGCTTATATCTGCCCGGGACTTGGTGATGCCGGTGACAGAATTTTTGGTACTAAATAATTTTGAAAAAATCTTAAAAAATACTTGACACACCCGGCACTGTTATGGTATTGTACCTAAGAACGCTGCCGAAGACAGTAGGTGCCGTAAGGCATAAGGATCAAAACGCCTACCGAGGTCCAAGTATTCTGAGTTAAGATTACACAAGGCCTTATTGCGAAGCAGTAAGGTCTTTTTTTAAAACAGATTGACTTATTGCGACGGCGGTATACAAAATCTATAAGGAGGTGTACCATTTCATGGCAAAAGTAGAACTGAAACAACCAATCGTAGAAGAGATCTCTAACAGCATTAAAGACGCACAGTCTGTTGTACTTGTAAACTACAGCGGTCTTACAGTTGAGCAGGATACAATTCTTCGTAAAGAGTTAAGAGAAGCTGGTGTTCAGTACAAGGTATACAAGAATACCATGATGCGTCGTGCATTCGAGGGTACAGCATTTGAGAGCCTCAGTGATCATTTACATGGCACAAATGCGATCGCTATCTCCGAGACAGACGCAACTGCTCCGGCAAGAATCCTTGCTAAATATGCAAAACAGTTCCCGGCACTGGAGCTGATCGCAGGTGTAGTTGAAGGTAACTACAATGATCAGGCCGGAATTCAGGCACTGTCCACAATTCCTTCAAGAGAGGAACTTCTTGGAAAACTGCTTGGAAGCATGCAGTCTCCGATCGCAAACTTCGCTCGTGTGCTTAATCAGATCGCAGAGCAGAACGGCGGAGCTGACGCAGCAGCTGCTGAGTAATCCCAGCAACGTGCAATTGGCGGCATAACGACCGCATGATTATTAATTAAAATTTATAAATGGAGGGAAATTAAAATGGCAAAATTAACAACAGAAGAATTTATTGCAGCAATCAAAGAATTATCTGTATTAGAGTTAAATGACCTTGTAAAAGCTTGTGAGGAAGAGTTCGGCGTTTCCGCAGCAGCAGGTGTTGTTGTAGCAGCAGCAGGTGCAGCAGGCGAGGCAGCTGAGGAGAAAGATGAGTTTGACGTAGAGCTTACAGAGGTTGGCGCTAACAAAGTTAAAGTTATCAAAGTTGTTCGTGAGGTTACAGGTCTTGGACTTAAAGAGGCTAAAGCTATCGTTGATGGTGCTCCGAAGGTTGTTAAAGAGGGCGCATCCAAAGCTGAGGCTGAGGACATCAAAACTAAACTTGAGGCTGAGGGAGCTAAGGTTACACTTAAATAATCCAGTCAGAATAAGAGCTTTGAGGCTGTTGTGCCTGCCGGTTTACCGGCGGCACAGCAGCTTTTTTAGTGAAAAAATCCAGGGTAAATCTTGCTTTTTGAAGAAAAAGAAAGGATAATAAAGGAGACAGGAAAGGGTGGATGGAATATGAAACGAAAAATAATGGCCTGTATCCTTGCTGCTGCGTTGGGAATCACAGGAGTTTCTTTTCCGACGGCAGCCAAGACAGTGTCTGTCGGAAAAAATGTAAAAAATATAACTGTAAACGTGAAAAATCCTCTGGATGAACTTCGGGCTCAGGAAGCTGCAATGCAGCAGCAGGAGGAGCTTGAAGAAGAGGAAAATATGCCGGAACAGGATCTGGATCCGCTTGTGCTGGATAACGATGGCAGTGTGGTTCCTGCATCACAGGCATCCTGGACAAAAATAGAGTCAGGTGCTGTAGAAGCAGTGGATGTATCAGAGGCACCGGGGGATGAGGAAATATCGGAAAATTCAACTGAAGACACATTTTCAGATGGAAGCACAGATGGAGATTTTGACACAAATAAGAATATTTCTGACAATGCAGCAACGGAAGATGGCAGTGAGGATATTCAGACAGCAGATGGCAGTATCAGCGGAGAATTGCCGGCAGATTTTTCCGAAGGAACGGAGAATGGCGATAACGGTTCCGAAGAACTTCAGCTTCAGCAGGAAAACGATAATGAAAACGTCGCAGAGCCGGATAATAATGAAGCTGATGAAGGCGCAGGTCAGGCACAGACTGATTTTACAGATGATGCCAATGCTGCTGGGGATTTTTCCGCAGGAGATGCTTCAGATGGAGAACTTGGAACTTATCAGACTGTGACTCTGGAAGTTGAGGAAGGACAGGATATCACAGCACCCTTGAACACACTGTTTCTTGAATTGAAAGATCAGGCCACAGATGAAAATCCCTGCAAGATCATAATTCCACCGGGAAATTATGAACTGACAGGTACACTTTGCATGTACAGTAATATGTACTTATATGCAAGAGACGCTAATATTACAAAAACGTCTACCACCAAACATCTGATCCTCCGTCTTGGAAATACCAAAGATTCAGAAGGCGGATATGATGGATATCGCAACATTGTGATCGATGGAGGAACCTGGGACTACAATTATCAGTGTGTGGAAAATAAGGATGCACCTGGCGGATTTGTGGGATTCTGCATTGGACATGCTACGAATGTTACGATTAAAAATGCTACATTTCTTAATAATCTGAAATCTCATTTTCTGGAATTCGGCGGAGTGAAAAATGCCAAGATCACAGGCTGTACATTCAGTGGCTACTATAAGAACTATGTGGAAGGTGGACAGGAATGTATTCAGATCGACTGCTGTACAGATGAGAGCAATGTTTTTCCGCAGTACAGACCTTATGATGGAACGACCTGTGAAGATTTTGTGATCGATGGAAATGTGTTCGAAGATGTCTTTACAGGGCTGGGAACGCACAGTATGATGTCCGGAAAAACATATAAAAGGATCACAGTTACGAATAATACTTTCCATAATGTAAAAAAACGCTGTATAAGGTTTATGAATTATGAAGATTCTACAGCAGAAAATAATACTATGGTAAATGTGGGAAATGGAGTGGACATTTCTTCTGTGAGCAGCAATACACACCAGACGACAGGTTATGATGATGGACCGGACATGCTGAAAAACAGGAATCTTCGTGTGGCAGGAAACTACATCAGCCTTGCCAGAACTACCAGTATTGGTGGAATTGCATGGATCTGCAGTGGTATAAAAGTTTCAGGCTATAATATGAAAAAAGATGGAGCTGTGCTCCCTAAAAAGATATATCCGGTAAAAGGTGTGACTGTAGAAGATAATCAGATCAGCGGATATGGAAACGGAATCAGCATGTCTCTTACTGACACAGATACCGTAACAGATAATCAGGTAAAAATGAAAAAAACTTCTTCATATTCCAATTTTGGAATTTATGCCCAGGATTCCAGAGGAAGCGTTATCAGCAGGAATACAGTGTCCGGAACTGCAAATACGGGAATTTATCTCTCCGGTTCTGTCTATGCAGCAGGATCAGAACAGAAAAATCTTGTAGAGCAGAATACTGTTTCCGGAGCAGGCGGAGATGGAATTTATCTGCAATCTGTAAATACTTCATCTACTGCACAGAAGAATACTGTTAAATCATCGGCCGGTTCGGGAATACGTGTAAATGCAGGAAAAAACAATAATGTTCTTGGTAATACCTGTTCGTCTAACAAAAATCATGGCGTGAAAATTGAGTATGTGGCCGGTGGAGTCAGGGTAAAAAGCAATCGTGTGACATCAAATGCAAAAAGTGGTATTTTGCTCTGGGAATCAAAAGTATCCGAAGTTTCAGGAAACCGTGCGGAGAAAAATACAGGGAATGGTGTTTACGCATATGCATCTGTAATACCGGTCATGAAAAAGAATACATTTTGTGAAAACGGAAAGGTTCAGGCGGTATATGTAAAAAGCTGCAAAGGATGGGCCAGCATCAACCGTCCTTCCTGCAGAGCTGTTACATCAAGAAGTACAGCTATAAGCGGAACTGCATCAGGCAGCCAGACAGTTATTGCATATGTGCAGCGTTCCGGAAAACAGACAAAGCTGGGGATATCGTCAGTAAACAAAAAGAAACAGTACATTATTAAAATAAAGAAGCAAAAAAAGAATACTGCTCTGAAACTCGTCTCAAAAGATAAATACGGAAATACAGTAACAGTAAATACTGTTGTGAAGTAAGTATGTGTGATAAATAAAAGATTCTGTTCCGGATATCCATACATCGTATGTATAGAAGGAACAGAATCTTTTTTTTTGAAAAATGTAAAAAAATCAAAAAAAGTGCTTGACACACTTTTTTTCTTATGTTAAAGTGGAGGATGCTATATTATGGCTAGATATGCCTGCCTAAAAGTCAGGCGGGATCATGTTGTAATAAATAATAAAAAAACAGGGGTGAAACGTCAATGGAAAAAAACAGAATTCGTTCTGTAAAAACTGGAAAAAGCATGCGTATGAGCTACCAGAGACAAAAAGAAGTCCTGGAAATGCCAAACCTGATCGAAGTTCAGAAAGATTCCTACCAGTGGTTTCTTGACGAAGGTTTAAAAGAAGTATTTGATGATATTTCTCCGATCGCAGATTACGGCGGAAAGCTCAGTCTGGAATTCATCGATTTCACATACGATGAAAAAGATGCAAAATATTCCATCGAGCAGTGTAAAGAACGTGACGTGACTTATGCCGCACCTTTGAAGGTTCGAGTAAGGCTGATCAATAAGGAAACAGAAGAGATCAACGAACACGAGATTTTCATGGGAGATTTACCGCTGATGACAGCTACAGGTACCTTTGTTATCAATGGTGCTGAGCGTGTTATTGTCAGCCAGTTAGTACGTTCCCCTGGAATCTACTACGCGATCGCTCATGATAAGCTTGGTAAGAGACTGTTTTCCAGTACTGTAATTCCGAACAGAGGTGCATGGCTGGAGTACGAGACAGATTCAAATGATGTATTTTATGTACGAGTAGACAGAACAAGAAAGGTTCCGATCACTGTTCTGATCCGTGCACTGGGCATTGGAACCAATGCTGAGATCATCGATCTGTTTGGTGAAGAGCCAAAGATCCTTGCCAGCTTTACAAAGGATACCTCCACAAACTATCAGGAAGGTCTCCTTGAGCTGTATAAGAAGATCCGTCCGGGCGAGCCGCTTGCAGTAGAGAGCGCAGAGAGCCTGATCATGGCAATGTTCTTCGATCCGAGAAGATATGACCTTGCCAAAGTCGGACGTTATAAATTTAATAAGAAGCTTCATTTCAATAAACGTATCGTAGGCCACAAGCTTTCCCAGGATGTTGTAGATACAACAACAGGTGAGATCCTTGCTGAGGCTGAGACACTTGTTACAAAAGAGCTTGCTGATACATTACAGAATTCCGCAGTTCCGTACGTATGGATCCAGGGTGAGGAGAGAGAGATCAAAGTCCTTTCCAGCCTTATGGTTGATATCCGTCACTATCTGCCGGAGCTTGAGGATCCGAAGTCCCTGGGTGTTACAGAATTAGTATACTACCCAGTGCTCGAAAAAATTCTGGAAGAAAATGACACATTTGAGGACAGATGTGATGCGATCAAACGTGATATCCACGACCTGATTCCGAAACACATCACCAAGGAAGATATCCTTGCGTCCATTAACTACAATATGCATCTGGAGTATGGCCTTGGTAACGATGATGATATCGACCACCTGGGCAACCGTCGTATCCGTGCTGTCGGTGAGCTGCTTCAGAATCAGTACCGCATCGGTCTTTCCAGACTTGAGCGTGTGGTACGTGAGAGAATGACAACACAGGACACAGAGAGTATTTCTCCGCAGTCCCTGATCAATATCAAACCTGTAACTGCAGCAGTAAAAGAATTCTTCGGATCATCCCAGCTGTCACAGTTCATGGATCAGAACAACCCGCTTGGAGAGCTGACTCACAAGAGAAGACTTTCCGCACTGGGACCTGGCGGTCTGTCACGAGACAGAGCCGGATTCGAGGTTCGAGACGTACATTATTCCCACTATGGAAGAATGTGCCCGATCGAGACTCCTGAGGGACCGAACATCGGTCTTATCAACTCCCTTGCATCCTATGCAAGGATCAATCAGTACGGCTTCGTAGAGGCTCCGTACAGAAAGATCGACAAAACAGATCCTTCCAACCCGCGTGTAACCGATGAGGTTGTATACATGACAGCGGATGAGGAAGATAATTACCATGTAGCACAGGCGAATGAGCCGCTGGATGAAGAGGGACACTTCATTCATAAGAACGTTTCCGGTCGTTACCGCGAGGAGACACAGGAGTACGAGCAGCACATGTTCGATTACATGGATGTATCTCCGCGAATGGTATTCTCCGTTGCTACAGCCCTGATCCCGTTCCTGCAGAACGATGATGCGAACCGTGCGCTGATGGGATCCAACATGCAGCGTCAGGCCGTTCCGCTTCTTACAACAGAGGCTCCGGTTGTTGGTACAGGTATGGAGACCAAGACAGCTGTTGACTCCGGTGTATGCGTTGTTGCAAGAAAAGCAGGTACAGTACTTCGTTCCACATCTACAGATATCTCTATCAAGAATGATGACGGAACAAAAGATGATTATCATCTGACTAAATTCATGCGAAGCAACCAGAGCAACTGCTACAACCAGAGACCGATCGTGTTCCAGGGTGAGCATGTTGAGGCAGGACAGGTTATCGCGGATGGCCCGTCTACATCCAATGGTGAGCTTGCACTTGGTAAGAACCCGCTGATCGGATTTATGACCTGGGAGGGTTATAACTACGAGGATGCTGTTCTTCTTAGTGAGAAACTGGTACAGAATGATGTTTATACATCTGTCCATATTGAGGAATATGAGGCAGAATCCCGTGATACCAAGCTGGGACCGGAAGAGATCACACGTGACGTTCCGGGTGTCGGCGATGACGCTCTGAAGGATCTGGATGAGCGCGGTATCATCCGTATCGGTGCTGAGGTACGTGCCGGTGATATCCTTGTCGGTAAGGTTACTCCTAAGGGAGAGACTGAGCTTACTGCTGAGGAGCGTCTCCTTCGTGCTATCTTCGGTGAGAAGGCAAGAGAGGTACGTGATACTTCCCTTAAGGTACCGCACGGTGAGTATGGTATTATCGTAGATGCCAAGGTATTTACAAGAGAGAACGGCGATGAGCTGAGCCCTGGAGTAAATCAGGCAGTACGTATTTATATTGCACAGAAGAGAAAAATCTCCGTTGGTGATAAGATGGCTGGTCGTCATGGTAACAAGGGTGTCGTTTCCCGTGTACTTCCGGTTGAGGATATGCCATTCCTTCCAAACGGACGTCCTCTTGATATCGTGCTGAATCCTCTGGGTGTACCTTCCCGAATGAACATCGGACAGGTCCTGGAGATCCACTTGAGCCTTGCTGCCAAAGCACTTGGCTTCAATATTGCAACACCTGTATTCGATGGCGCAAACGAGGTTGATATCCAGGATACTCTGGAGCTTGCCAACGATTACGTTAATACGGAAGACTTTGAGGAATTCCGTGAGAAATATAAAGACATCCTTGCACCGGATGTTATGCAGTATCTCGATGAGAATAAAGCTCACAGAGCACTCTGGAAGGGCGTTCCGATCTCCAGAGACGGTAAGGTAAGACTTCGTGACGGACGAACAGGCGAGTACTTCGACAGCCCTGTAACGATCGGTCACATGCACTACCTGAAGCTGCATCATCTGGTAGATGATAAGATCCATGCACGTTCCACAGGTCCATACTCCCTTGTAACACAGCAGCCTCTGGGTGGTAAAGCTCAGTTCGGTGGACAGCGTTTCGGAGAGATGGAGGTTTGGGCACTGGAGGCATATGGTGCTTCCTACACACTGCAGGAGATCCTGACAGTGAAGTCTGATGATGTGATCGGACGTGTTAAGACCTATGAAGCGATCATCAAAGGTGACAACATTCCTGAGCCAGGTATTCCTGAGTCCTTTAAGGTACTTCTTAAAGAGCTTCAGTCTCTTGGTCTGGATGTACGTGTGCTCAGCGAGGACGGATCAGAGGTACACATTATGGAAACCTCTGATTACGGAGATACTGATCTTCGTCATGTCATCGAGGGCGATTCCAGAGGACGCAGAGATGAGGAGTCCTTCGGTAAACACGGCTACACCAAGCAGGAGTTCAGCGGAGAAGAGCTTGTCAATGTAGAAGAAGATGAGGACATGGAAGACGAAGATGATATGATCGAGTTTGAAGAGTCCTTTGATGATGAGGAATAAGAAAGGGGAAAGAATACATGGCAGAAACAACCAACGCCAATGAAACATATCAGCCAATGACTTTCGATGCCATCAAGATCGGACTGGCGTCCCCTGAGAAGATCAGAGAGTGGTCACACGGTGAGGTTTTAAAACCTGAAACGATCAACTACAGAACCTTGAAGCCTGAGAAGGATGGTCTTTTCTGTGAAAGGATTTTCGGACCGAGCAAGGACTGGGAGTGCCACTGTGGAAAGTACAAAAAAATTCGCTATAAAGGCGTTGTCTGCGACAGATGCGGTGTTGAAGTAACCAAATCTGCCGTTCGTAGAGAGCGTATGGGACACATCGAGCTTGCAGCTCCGGTGTCTCATATCTGGTACTTTAAAGGAATTCCGTCCCGTATGGGTCTGATCCTTGATATTTCTCCGAGAACACTGGAGAAAGTGCTTTACTTTGCTAACTATATCGTTCTGGATCCTGCAGATTCCGGACTTATGTACAAACAGGTACTCACCGAGCGTGAGTACCAGGAAGCACGTGAGTCTTACGGAGAAGGATTCCGTGTAGGTATGGGTGCCGAGTCCATCATGGAGCTCCTTCAGGCTATCGATCTTGAAAAAGATTCTGAAGAACTGAAGGCAGAGCTTGTGGATGCAACAGGCCAGAAACGTGCAAGGATCATCAAACGTCTTGAGGTTGTGGAGTCCTTCCGTGAGTCCGGCAACCGTCCTGAGTGGATGATCATGACCGTTATCCCGGTTATCCCGCCGGATCTTCGTCCTATGGTACAGCTGGACGGAGGACGTTTTGCAACATCTGACCTGAATGATCTTTACAGAAGGATCATCAACAGAAACAACCGTCTGAAAAGACTTCTGGAGCTTGGTGCTCCGGATATCATTGTCCGCAACGAGAAGCGTATGCTGCAGGAGGCTGTAGATGCCCTGATCGACAACGGACGCCGTGGACGTCCTGTAACAGGCCCTGGAAACAGAGCTCTGAAATCCCTTTCCGATATGCTGAAGGGTAAATCCGGACGTTTCCGTCAGAACCTTCTCGGTAAACGAGTTGACTATTCCGGACGTTCTGTAATCGTCGTAGGACCTGAACTGAAGATCTATCAGTGTGGTCTTCCGAAAGAGATGGCTATCGAGCTGTTCAAACCTTTCGTTATGAAAGAGCTTGTTGCCAACGGAACTTCCCACAACATCAAAAATGCCAAGAAAATGGTAGAGAAGCTTGAGCCGGCAGTATGGGATGTCCTTGAGGACGTCATTAAGGAGCATCCGGTTATGCTGAACCGTGCACCTACACTGCATCGTCTGGGTATCCAGGCATTCGAGCCGATCCTTGTAGAAGGTAAGGCGATCAAGCTTCATCCGCTTGTTTGTACCGCGTTCAACGCTGACTTCGATGGTGACCAGATGGCTGTACATCTTCCGCTTTCCCAGGAAGCACAGGCAGAGTGCCGTTTCCTTCTGTTATCACCGAACAACCTTCTGAAACCGTCAGATGGTGGTCCTGTAGCCGTTCCTTCACAGGATATGGTCCTTGGTATCTACTACCTGACACAGGAAAGACCTGGAAACAAGGGTGAGGGCAAGTTCTTTAAGAGTGTCAACGAGGCAATTCTTGCATATGAGAACAAGGTCATCACACTCCAGACAAAGATCATTGTCCATTGTCATAAGACAATGCCGGACGGAACTGTTTTAAGTGGCAATGTTCAGTCCACACTGGGACGTTTCCTGTTCAACGAGATCCTTCCGCAGGACCTTGGATTTGTGGACAGAAGCGTACCTGGAAACGAACTGCTTCTTGAGGTTGATTTCCTTGTAGGTAAGAAACAGCTGAAGCAGATCCTTGAAAAGGTTATCAATACTCACGGTGCAACAAAGACAGCCGAGGTACTTGACTCCGTTAAGTCTATGGGTTACAAATACTCCACACGTGCAGCCATGACCGTATCTATTTCCGATATGACCGTGCCGCCGCAGAAGCCGGAGATGATCAAGCAGGCTCAGGATACTGTTGACCGTATCACAAAGAACTACAAACGTGGTCTTATCACAGAGGAAGAGCGTTACAAAGAGGTTGTTGATACCTGGAAGAAGACCGATGATGAGCTTACAAAGGCACTTCTTACAGGTCTTGATAAGTACAACAACATCTTCATGATGGCTGACTCCGGAGCCCGTGGTTCCGATAAGCAGATCAAACAGCTTGCCGGAATGCGAGGACTGATGGCTGATACAACCGGTCATACCATCGAGCTCCCGATCAAGTCAAACTTCCGTGAAGGTCTTGACGTACTGGAGTACTTCATGTCCGCTCATGGAGCTCGTAAAGGTCTTTCTGATACCGCTCTTCGTACAGCCGATTCCGGATACCTGACAAGACGACTTGTTGACGTATCCCAGGATCTGATCGTTCGTGAGGCGGACTGCTGTGAGAACAGAGCAGAGATCTCCGGTATGGTCGTTCGTGGATTCATGGACGGAAAAGAAGAGATCGAGAGCCTTCAGGAGCGTATCACAGGACGTTTCTCCTGTGAGACAGTTAAGAATAAAGACGGAGAAATCCTTGTTAAAGCAAACCACATGATCACACCGAAGCGTGCAGCCCGTATCATGAAAGAGGGCGTAAGCAACCAGACAGGCGGACCGATCGACAAACTGAAGATCCGTACCATCCTTTCCTGTAAGTGCAAGGTTGGTGTCTGCGCAAAATGTTATGGTGCGAACATGGCTACCGGTGAGCCGGTACAGGTTGGTGAGTCTGTTGGTATCATCGCAGCACAGTCTATCGGTGAGCCAGGTACACAGCTGACCATGCGTACTTTCCATACCGGTGGTGTTGCCGGTGGAGATATCACACAGGGTCTTCCTCGTGTCGAGGAGCTTTTCGAGGCAAGAAAGCCGAAGGGTCTTGCGATCATCACAGAGATCCCAGGTGTTGCCACGATCAACGACACTAAGAAGAAACGTGAGATCATCGTAAACGATCCGGAGACAGGCGATTCCAAGACTTACCTGATCCCATACGGTTCTCGTATCAAAGTCCTTGACGGACAGGTTCTTGAGGCCGGCGATGAGCTGACAGAAGGTAGTGTAAATCCGCATGATATCCTGAGAATCAAGGGTGTGCGTGCAGTTCAGGATTACATGATCCGTGAGGTCCAGCGTGTATATCGTCTGCAGGGTGTTGAGATCAACGATAAGCATATCGAGGTTATCGTTCATCAGATGCTGAAGAAGATCCGTATCGAGGATAACGGAGATACAGAGTTCCTGCCAGGAACACTTGTTGATGTCCTTGATGTTGAGGAAGTTAACGAGAAACTTGAGGCAGAGGGAAAACAGCCGGCAGAGGGAAAACAGGTTATGCTTGGTATTACCAAAGCATCCCTTGCTACAAACTCCTTCCTGTCAGCAGCATCCTTCCAGGAAACAACAAAAGTCCTGACAGAGGCTGCTATCAAAGGTAAGATCGATCCGCTGATCGGTCTGAAAGAGAACGTTATCATCGGTAAGCTGATTCCTGCAGGTACAGGTATGAAGCGTTACAGTGAGATCAGTCTTGACACAGGAATGCCGGAGGTAAAAACAGCTTCCGAGGAGCCTGAGGATACAGAGGAAATTTCCGTAGAGGAAGAGAAGACTGAGACTGCTCCGGAGGAAGAGACCATTGCTGTTGAAGAGACAGCAGAGGAAACTGCACCGGTAGAAGAATAAGTCGATATACCTTGCTAATATAAATAAATCTCCCCCCGGAAATCCGGAGGGAGATTTCTGTTTATAAGCAGGGATTTTCTGAGAGAGGAGGGATTGCGATGGACAAGGAACTGCCAATTTCCCCGTGGCCGGAATGGAAGATCGTAAGCAAGATCGGGGAAGGTTCTTTTGGAAGAGTGTATAAAGCTCAGAGAACTGAGAAGGGACGTTCTTTTTACTCGGCAATTAAGATAATCACAATCCCCGCCAGTAAAGGGGAACTGGACAGTGTGCGCTCAGAATCCGGCGATGAAAGATCCGTCCGCGGTTATTTCGAAAATCTGGTGGAAGAGTGCATTCAGGAAGTAAGCACCATGGAGTATTTCCGGGGGAATTCCCATATTGTATCTGTAGAAGATTACAAGGTGATGGAATATCTGGACGAGATCGGATGGGATATTTTTATCCGCATGGAATATCTCACAAGCTTCATGGAATATTATGCAGGAAAAAATCTCACAGAAAAAGAAGTGATGAAGCTGGGTATCGATCTTTGCAAATCACTGGAATACTGTGGGCAGCTTCATATTATCCATAGGGACATCAAACCTGAGAATATTTTTGTATCCAGATTCGGGGATTTCAAGCTGGGAGACTTTGGAATCGCCAGAGAACTGGAAAAAACCATGAGTACCCTTTCAAAAAAGGGAACTTATTCCTATATGGCGCCGGAGATGTACAGGGGAGAACAGTACGACAGCAGAGTGGACATTTATGCACTTGGCCTGGTGTTATATAAACTGATGAATCATAACAGGCTTCCGTTTCTGAATCTTGAAAAACAGCTGATCACATACAGAGATAAGGAAAACGCACTCACGAGGAGGATGTCAGGCGAAACACCGCCTGCACCTGTGGATGCGGGAGAGGCTTTCGGCTCCGTTATCTTAAAAGCCTGTGCCTATGATGCAAAAGAACGATATCAGACTCCTGATAAGTTTCGGGAAGCACTGGAAGAAATCCGGTATGGAGCGGCAAACAGAGAACAGGGAGTTCATGAGAAACAGAAACCAGTGGAGGAAAGACCTGTTCCGGAGTCCATGCCGAAGTTTCTCCAGGAGGGTGCAGCCAGACAACTGGCAAGAACAAGTCAGCTGAATACGAATGCGATCCGTCAGGCACGTAGAAATCCCGCGCCGGTATCCGTACAGCAGGAGAAACCGATAGCCGGAGAAATAGCAAAAAATGCAGCCCGTAATACGCCAAAGGCTCAGAGTCCAATACAGAAGCCTCAGAAATCTGCATCCGGAAAAACAGCATCCGAAAAAGATAGCCGGCCCGGTTATTCGTCAGGACGTTCCCTTCAGTCAGAACCCGGTATAAGAAAAACCGGAGCTGTAAAGCCCAGAGTTACCTCTATCACAGATATGGAAGACGACCGTGATCAGAATCTCCAGGAGTGGGAGGAATCCGTGACAGAGAATGGCGGAAATACCGATGACAGAAAGAGGCGGAAAGGCATTTTTAGAATGCTCATAACTGCCGGGATCCTTGTTGTGCTGATCGGAGGGATCCTTGCGGTACGAACGATACGGAAACCTGCGGATAATGGAGAGCCTTCGTATACAGATTCTGATGATTCTGATGCTCTGAACAAAGGAAATTTCGGTACTGCAGACAATTCGGATAAAAGCTTCGCACAGGCAATGGAAACGATACGTGACCATGCGACAACCATAGAAAATGCTCTGGACAGTTATAGACGTGAAGGTACAGAGGGGGATCGTCTGCGCTTTTATAACGGATCAGGAGAGATTGCCAAAGTACTTGTATATCCCGGCAGTTCCGCAGATGGCGTTTATGAGGAATATTTTTACTGGGGCGAGCAGATGTTTTATACTTATGTATGGGACGGAGATGAGAAGCAGTATTTTTATTATCAGGACGGCCTTCTGATCCGATGGATCGATGCAGATGGCAGGGTGCATGATAAAGAGAGCGATAACGACAAATATGTAGAACTGGGAGACAAATACTGGAGTAATTCTGTAATGGAGCTTCAGCAGTAATGTCGAAGGGGTTTTTACGAAAGGAAAAAGAATGGCCTATCAGATTGATTATGCGTATACATGTCACACCGGAAAGGTGAGGACAAATAATGAGGATAATTTCTGGTGCTGCGGAGTGCGTCTGCCGGTGCACAACCAGGGGGTTGACGGGATCCTGGCAGGTCATACACAGCACTGGAAGCTTCCAATGCTGGCCGTTTTTGACGGCATGGGAGGAGAAAGCTGCGGTGAAATGGCAGCTTCTGCAGCTGTGGAAGCGCTGGGAGGCTTCTATGAAGAAAACAAAAAGACCCTGAAAAAAGAGCCTGTGGTTTTTCTGACAGGAGCCTGCGAAAATATGAATGAGGCAGTATGTCGCTACAGCAATGAAAACTGTATCAGAAGCATGGGAACAACCATGGCACTTTTGTCTTTCAGTGAAAAGGCGATCTATGCCTGTAACCTTGGGGATAGCCGTATCTACCGTCATTTTCAGGGGAAGTTCCAGCAGATTTCCACGGACCATGTGATCGGTGGAAAAATGCTGGGAAAAGCTCCGCTGACGCAGTATCTGGGCTTCCAGGAAGAAAACATGGCACTGGAGCCTTCTATCGTGGAGATCGGTTATCAGCCGGGAAGCTCGTATCTGATCTGTTCAGATGGAGTGACAGACATGCTTTCTGATCAGGAGCTTCAGAAGATCCTTGACGGGACAGAAACCGCAGAAGAAAAAGTAGGTAAGATCCTGGAACAGGTATTGGAAAGAGGCGGCAGAGATAATGTGACACTGGTCCTTGCACAGATCAGCGGCTATGAAGAAAAAAATCTTCTCAAACGCTGGGCAGAACGCCACAGTACCGGACGGTAATAAACCCGGGGAGTAAGAAAAGGGATAAGGAGAAAATTTGTGATGAGAAATCGAATGCAGGATCTTGATTTTGAACAGACAGTTGCCTTCGATTCAGTGAAGGACTTTGAATTTACAAGAAAGGCGGCACAGAAGTTCCGCCAGGTTGTCAGTCTGGATTCTTTTGAGGATGAGGATGCAGATGTTATTTTTCATTATCTTTACAAGGAGATGGAACTGGTTTCCTTTGGTGACTATCTGAAACGATATGTGTATGAGCGTGCAGAGCTTGAGGAGCCTTTCTCCCAGGTGCCGCAGGAAGTCTACAGGGAGATCGTTGTGGAATCCTTCAAGGAAACCTACACACCGAAATCTATGTCACCTACATCAGCCAAGCTGAGTTCTCTGGTGAATAACTGGCTGACTCAGGCATCTGTGAAACGTGAAACAGTTTTTCTTCTGGGGTTCGGACTTCGGATGAGTACAGAGGATGTTTCAGGTTTTCTGACCCGGGTGCTTCGTGAGCAGGATTTTGATTTTCATAATCCGGAAGAAGTGATCTACTGGTATTGCTATCGGAATCATCTTGGCTATTATAAAGCGGAGGAATATAAAGAAACCTACAAACAGATGACTCCGGTGGAAAAAAAGACCGGAGAGATCGTGTATGGCACAGGGCTTTGTCTGGACAGTGAAGAAAAGCTTCTGGAATATCTGGCTTTTCTGAAAGGAAGACATGATGATCCGAAATCAGAGAAGAGCCAGGCTTTTCAGGAATTTATGATCCTTCTGGAGCGGGCAAGGAAGATCATTGCAGCCATGTATCAGGAAGATGAGGAAGAAAACGGTGGCAAAAAGATCTGGAAGCCTGAGAATATCAGTGCTTCGGATCTGGAAAAGGTTATCTGCAGCGGGATCCCCATTAATAAAATGGGAAATCTCAAAAAGATGTCCGCATCCATTCTGGCAAAGCATTTCAGCCAGAAGCGCTTCAGCCGCCAGAGGATCAACAATATCCTGAACCATAAATTTCCGGTGGAGCGGTTTGATCTGATCACGCTGGAGTTTTTTGTGATCTCTCAGGAGATGGCAGAGGATGATCCGTATACGAGATACCGTCATTTTCTGGAGGAGATCCAGGAGATCCTGGCCCGCTGCGAAATGAGTGAGATCTACATAGTGAATCCATATGAGTGCTTTCTTCTGATGTGCCTGCTGACAGACTGTCCGCTGGCAGTATTTTCCGAGATCTGGGAAAAATCCTATGAAGAGGGAGAAGAAAAGAACTGAAAAAAGGATGATGCGTTTCGGTGACGCATCATCCTTTTTTTGTCCGATCCGGTAAGTCTGTTATTTTGTTATTCGTTGTAGTATCCATAGATCGCACGGCTGTCCTGTGCGATGGTGTTCTGTGCAGCAGAGGTATCGTTAAGATCCTGTGACATAAAGCAGACTACCAGGTCGATCCCCTTTGCTGTGTCATAGATGATGCCAGCATCATTTTCTACGTTATCCAGTTCACCAGTCTTGTTGGCAACTTTTACATCGGAAGGCATCTGCGCCGGAATCTTGTTTTTTCTGGTCTGCATTTTCAGAAGACGATACATATATTCGGCTCCTGCCAGAGTATCATTGTTATCGGTGGAAGTACCCTTGTCGATCTGGTAGATGGTCTTCAGAAATTTCCCGCAATCCTTCGCGGAAGTGTAGTTATCCCCATTGGAATTATCTGCAAGAAGAAGACGTCCCATGGAAGTGCTGGTGTATCCGTGATCCTGACAGAATTTATTCACACGGGCCATTCCGGCTGCGTCATCCCCGCCGCCAAGATAATTGACAAGTGTATTGGCAGCATCATTGTCGCTGACTGTGATCATGGAGTTCAGTGCATTGTCCAGCTGATCCTTGCTGTATTTGGAGGAAAGACTGTCATAATCCTCATATACAGCACCCATGATATAGAGCTTGATCAGGCTGGCAGCCTGCATCTGCTGATCATTGATGGTACCTTCGGTATTTTTTGCAAGATTGCATACATATACGGACCAGGTTCCGTTATCGGTGGGAAGAAGAGACTGTACCTGATTCAGAAGGTTGTCCATGCTGGAATCCGAATTGTCTGTGAAAGTGCTTCCGCTGGATGGAGAAAGAGTTCCTTCTTCCTGAGTGGAAGAAGAACTGTCCTTGCTGCCAGAAGCTTCGGAAGAATCGGAGGCTACAGATGTATCTGTGGATTCTTCCTGTGCGGAAGGACCCTGGACCTCAGCTGAAGATGCTGCGGCAGCAGCGCTGGAAACGGTAGGATCATCAGGATAAAGAGCATCCAGCTGATCGGCTTTGCTGCTGAGCTCAGCGGCAGAATCAGAAACCTCCTGCACACTTTTCTGCAGCTTGTTAACTTTTGTCTGGAGAGATGCAAGCTTGTCCAGGGAGCGGACATTCAGTGCCCCAAGTCCTGCCAGTGCGATGACAAGCACTGCGATCACAATATACAGAAATGTATTTTTTTTCATATATAAACAAACTCCTTTTTATTATTGGAAATAAGCATCGATTCCATTGGCGATCCCTTCTGCCATAGTCTGCTGGAAGGAGGAATCCGCCATTTTCAGATCATCGCTCTGGTTGGTCATAAATCCCATTTCCACAATCGTCACCGGGATCGTGCTCCAGTTAATACCTGTCATGGAATCTGTGTAGATGATCCCGCGGTTCTGGAAACCGGTAGCTGCGCAGTAGGAATCCACAATGCATTTGGATAGTTTGTTGGAACTGTCATAGAGACTGGAAACATAAGGATTCTGCTGGGACGGACACATGGTCAGAGCACCGGAGACATCTGCAGAATCATCTCCGTTTGCATGGATACGGACACAGATCTCCGCACCCTGGGAAGCGACCAGTTCTGCACGCTCCTTGTTGCTGATAGCGGTATCATTGTCTGTCCTTGTCATTATTACCTGGTATCCACGCTGTTCCAGGATATCCTTAAGCAGAAGAGAAACGTCCAGATTCAGCTGATACTCCGGGAGACCGCTGAAGGAACCTCTGGTTCCGGTGGAAGCCTTGGCCTTCATGGTGGAGGAACCGGGGCCGTTCGGCTCTGTGGCGCTCATATCAACATTTTCACTCTGATGTCCGGGATCGATTCCGACGATATGGCCGTTGTTGGAAGCAGAAGAGGTATCATTACCGCCATCGGTGAATCCTTCACCACCGGCTTCACTGAAAACAGAGGGTTTGGTTGTTTTCTGACTGTTTTCGGCTTCCGGTGCCCGTTCATGTTCACCAGTGTTGTTTTTGACAGCTTTTTCTGTCTGTGCCCGCTGCTGCAGGCATTTGTTGGCTGCCTGTTTCTTTTCGATCTTGGCTGTATAAAGTTCGATATCCTCTTTCATGGATTTCTGCTTTTTCTGGACCGGTTTGATCACGGAGGCCATTTTCTGGTCAACAGCATCGATCTTCCGGTAGGTTTTATAGCTGAGTCCAAAAAGTAATCCAATACAGATAAGACCCGTCAGAAACAGGACGATCGCCATCAGATGAGGCTTTTTTTCCATAAAAATACGTCCTTTCTTGGTGGGTGTTTGCATTTGTAAATATTATAAAGAAGGAGTCTGGAAAAAGCAATTGCGAAATTGTGCTTGACAACAGGAAAAAGTGTGGTACTATATATGTAAAATAATTATATATAAAAATTTTATATATAAAATAATTATATAAAGAGGTGTGCCTATGTATTATTATCCAGTGTCTGCAGTGCTGACGGAATGCCTGATCCTTTCTGTTGTAGAGCAGCAGGATTCTTACGGATATGAGATCAGCCAGACAGTGAAGATGGTAGCTTCTATCAAGGAATCCACATTGTATCCGATCCTTCGCAGACTGGAGACGGATGGTTATCTGACAACTTATTCAGAGGAATTTCAAGGACGGAAACGTAAATATTATTCCATCACAGAAGACGGACGGAAGCAGCTGGAATATTTGAGGAAAGAGTGGAGAGAATACCGCGATACTATAGACGATATTGTGGAAGGGAGACTTCGAAAATGACAAGAAAAGAGTATATGGAGCAGCTGAAGAAATATCTGAAGCGGCTTCCAAAAGAAGATTATGACAATGCCATTGAGTATTTTTCGGAATACTTCGATGAGGCTGGACCTGAGAATGAACAGCAGGTTATGGAAGAACTGGGACAGCCTAAAGAGGCGGCAAGGGAACTGCTTCTGAACCTTTTACAGGAGAGTGTTGGTGACAGTAAAGACATCACCGAGGAAAAAACAGCAGCTTTGCCGGCAGCAGGTTCATATTACGGAGAGAGCTCCCATGCACATAGCCGGACAGATTCAGGAAACCTGAGTACAACAGGGTACAGTACATCCGCAGGAAAGAAGCGTTCCCCCGGAAAGATCATTCTTCTCGCATTTCTGGTGATCTGTGCATCGCCGGTGAGCATTGCGCTGCTGTTTGCAGGCCTTGCAGTACTGGCAGCAGTGGTGATTGTCATCGCAGCAGTGATCTTTTCCATGGCAGTTACAGGTGTATCAGCAATTGCCGGAGGTATCGTGCTCACAGGTTTCGGCGTGACATTGATCGTAAGATCTCTGGCAGCATCCTGCATGATGGTCGGCAGTGGATTTCTGATGGCAGGTGCGGGAATCCTCGTTGGAGTACTTACCATATATATATGTAAATGGTGTGCAATGGGAATCGGCCGTCTGGTTAACAGACTTGCAAGAAAGAAGGTGCATAAAAATGAATAAGATTGCAAAAACAGTGCTGATGACAGGTACAGCACTCTGTGTAGCGGGAGTTGTTCTTTCCACAGCAGGATATTTTGCAGGGGGAAAAGATTTCACATATACTTCAGATCATATGTATGTATCCGGAGGAAATTCTTCCAGTCGTAAAAATCTTACAGTAATGAAAAAAGAACAGATTGATGATTTTACGAAGCTGAATGTGGATTTTGAGGATTTTGATCTGGATATCCGTACCTCAGATGATGACCATTATTATATGGAATATAAGCTTGAGAAAAACGGGAGGAAAAATCCTCTGACCTGGAAGGATAAGGATGGAGAGCTCACGCTTGAGGAGTCTGCAGGCGGCAGTGGAAGTTATTATATAACCTATGATCTGGGGATATTTTCTACACATGCGGATCTGACAGAAAAGAAAGATGCATTGAATACGGTGGTTCTTTATATTCCGGAGAAGGCACAGCTTTCCGAAGCGGAGCTTCAGCTTTCCGACGGGGATTTTGCTGCCGATCAGCTTTTGTGTAAAGAAATGACCTTGGAACTTCTCAGTGGAGATCTGATGCTGGATAAGGGCGAGTTCGAAAAGTTTGATGCAAAGCTTTCCGACGGGGATCTGAATGTAAAAGAACTTCAATGTACAGATAACATGCAGCTGAAATCCGGAAACGGAGATGTGACCATAAAAAAGGCAGAGCTTGCAGATGGGCAGATAGCTCTCAGCGACGGAGATATTCAGATAGACAACAGCAGCTTTAACGGAGATATGAAGATCAATAGCTCTTGCGGTGATGTTTCTGTAGAAATGAAGAACGGCAGTGCAGAGAAAACCAATATTTATCTGAAAGCTACAGACGGAGATGTGGACACGGAGGGGCTTTCCAGGGGAAAAACCGACAATGAGGAAGACACCTCTGTTTATGAGAACAAGGCCGGTGCTTCAGCACCGACTTTAAATGTGGAATGCAGCGATGGGGATATTACATTAACAGAATCTGAAAAATAAAGAATATGAATATCCGCCTGACTATGCATCTGCTTGTAAAAATCCTAAAAAAGAATAAATGAAATTATATGAAGCGCAGGAGTTTTTCCGGAGAAAAATTCCTGCGTTTTTTGGCTGAAATGTATTGACAAATCCCTGTACTATGATATAATTCAATCAAATCACAGAAAACATATATAGTTACTAGGAAATAAGGAAATGGACATAAAGGAAATAAGGAGGATATCATCATGGGTAAAATTTACGGAAGCGCACTGGAACTGATCGGAAACACACCGCTTGTAGAGGTTAAGAACGTAGAGAAATCTGAGGGACTTGAGGCTACAGTACTTGCCAAGCTTGAGTATTTTAACCCGGCAGGAAGCGTTAAGGACAGAATCGGTAAGGCAATGATCGAGGATGCAGAGCAGAAAGGTATCCTGAAACCAGGCGCAACCATTATCGAGCCAACATCCGGCAATACAGGAATCGGACTTGCAGCCATCGCAGCTGCCAAGGGCTATAAGACGATCCTCACCATGCCGGAGACCATGAGTGTTGAGAGAAGAAACATCCTGAAGGCATATGGTGCAGAGGTAGTTCTCACAGACGGAGCCAAGGGAATGAAGGGTGCCATTGCCAAGGCAGAAGAGCTCGCCAAGGAGATTCCGGGAAGCTTCATCCCCGGACAGTTTGAGAACCCGGCTAACCCGAAGGCACATGCAGCAACAACAGGCCCTGAGATCTGGAATGACACAGACGGAAAGGTAGATATTTTTGTAGCAGGTGTTGGTACAGGCGGAACGATCACCGGTACAGGTGAGTATCTGAAGAGCCAGAACCCGAATGTGAAGGTAGTTGCTGTTGAGCCTGCAACTTCTCCTGTACTTTCTGAGGGAAAAGCAGGCCCGCATAAGATCCAGGGTATCGGCGCAGGTTTTGTTCCGGACACACTTGACACCAAGGTTTATGACGAGATCATCCCGGTAGAGAACGAGGATGCATTTGAAACATCCAAACTCCTTACCAAGAAAGAGGGAATCCTTACAGGAATTTCCTCCGGTGCAGCTCTCTATGCTGCGATCCAGCTTGCAAAACGCCCGGAGAACAAGGGGAAAGTGATCGTAGCACTTCTTCCGGACAGTGGAGACCGTTACTACTCCACACCACTGTTTACAAAATAATCGATCCGAAGACCGCTTCTTTTGCCCCGAAGCGTGATTCTGCGTGATTATTTACGGCGCTCCTGAATGCCTGTCCAAGCAGGCTGCCGGAGCGCCGGTTTTATTCTTGATTTCATCGAATTAAGTAAGCCCTCTGTGGGGCTGTGGTTATTGTTCACTGGTAAGGTCCCGCGAAAAGCAATAAGCAGTGTGTGGGGACTTGCTTGTATCTTGTAGCTTTTTCAGGTATAATAGAGAAAACAAACAAAACCTATTAACAATATAAAGAATAAAGTCTGCAAAGCAGATTCTGCTTCCTATGAAAGAAGATACAGGAAGCTGCCTGTGCATCACAGAGAAGGGTGCCGGTCATGGAATACAGAGGAATATTTCCGGCCGAACAGCTGCACAATAACAGAAAGAGCAAAAGGCTATAAATCAGAAGAATACTGAAATATTGGAGGTAAATATTACATGAGGATTTCTACAAGAGGAAGATATGCGCTGAGACTGATGTTGGATCTTGCTACAAATTATACAGGAAAACCGATCCGCTTGAAGGATGTGGCGAAGCGCCAGGAGATCTCCGATAAATATCTGGAGCAGATCATCTCCATCCTGAACAAAGCAGGCTTTGTCCGCAGTGTCCGTGGCCCTCAGGGCGGCTATGCACTGCAGCAGACCCCGGATAAATACACGGTCGGAATGATCCTTCGTCTCACAGAAGGAAGCCTTTCCCCTGTGGAATGTCTGGACGACAACGGAGCCTTCTGTGAACGTGAGGAGAACTGTGTCACCCAGATCCTCTGGAAAAAGCTGGACGATGCTATCAAAGGTGTGGTGGATCATATAACATTGGAAGACCTGATGAACTGGCAATCCGTGAAGGCGGACGAGTACATCATATAAAAAAAGCTGCGCAAGCAGCTTTTTTTTATATCACATTTTTTTACTAACATTTTACAAAACCGCGATTTTATATTTTACCTTCCATTCCTATAATAACACCTGTATTTAAGCAGTAAGCAAGTAAAAATGATCATAGAAATGAGGAGAAAAAAATCATGAAAAAAAGAATCGCAGGTATCTTAACAGCAGCACTTATCGGAACTACAGTAATGGGAACCGTTGTAATGGCAGCACCATCCGGAGCGATCGACGTAATTTCCCGTGAGGACGGATCCGGAACACGTGGAGCATTCGTAGAGCTGTTTGGGATTGAAGAAGAAAAAGACGGCGAGAAAGTAGATATGACAACACAGGAAGCAAGCATCACAAACAACACAGATGTAATGCTTACCACAGTAGCAGGCGATGAGAACTCTATCGGATACGTATCCCTTGGTTCCCTCAACGATACAGTAAAAGCAGTAAAGATCGACGGAGCAGAGGCAACAGCAGAGAACGTTGCAGATGATACATACAAGGTAGCACGTCCGTTCAACATCGTAACAGGCGACAAGCTCAGCGATGCAGCACAGGATTTCATCAACTACATCATGAGCTCTGACGGACAGGACATCATCGAAAAAGAAGGCTACATCAAAGTAGATGAAAAAGCAGAGGCATACAAAGCCGGAGATGCAAAAGGCAAAGTCGTAGTTATGGGATCTTCTTCCGTAGGACCTGTAATGGAGAAGCTTGCGGAGGCATATCAGAAAACAAACAAAAACATCACAGTAGAAGTTCAGGTCAGCGACTCCACAACAGGAATCAATAGCGCAACAGAGGGTGTATGTGATATCGGAATGGCATCCCGTGAGCTGAAGGACGAGGAAACAGAGAAAGGTGTTAAAGCTACAGAGATCGCAAAAGATGGTATCGCAGTCATCGTAAACAACGACAATGACCTTGAGGAGCTTTCAAGTGATCAGGTAAAATCCATCTTCACAGGTGACATCACAGACTGGGAAGACGTGACCAAATAAATTCCCGGATAAAAAACGATTGAAGTATCTTACAAAGAGCGGCGATCATGACAAGGTCAGGAAAGCCGCTCCGTTATATATCAGCACAGTGGATATCCACTGGAACAGAGAGAAAGGTGTCTTATGAATCATTTAGGAGAAAAGGCCATGAAGGTCGTTTTCCTCATTGCGGCCTGTGCATCGGTTCTCGCAGTATTTCTTATCTGTGTGTTTCTTTTTGCAAACGGCCTTCCTGCAATGGGAAAGATCGGTCCCTTAAAATTCCTCTTCGGAACAGAATGGAGACCAACAAACGATAAATTCGGAATCCTGCCAATGATCGTGGCAAGTATTTATGTAACTGCAGGAGCAATCCTTATCGGAGTTCCGATCGCACTTTTTACATCCGTATTTATGGCAAGATATTGCCCGAAAAAAATCTATAAACCACTGAAATCCGGTATTGAGCTTATGGCAGGCGTTCCATCCATCGTATATGGCTATTTTGGTCTGGTTCTCCTGGTACCGCTGATCCGCCAGTTGTTCGGAGGAACCGGAAGCAGTATGCTGGCAGCATGTATCCTTCTGGGAATCATGATCCTTCCGACGATCATCGGAGTTACGGAATCGGCAGTACGAAGCGTTCCGGAAAGCTATTATGAAGGCTCACTTGCACTTGGCGCAACAAAAGAAAGAAGCATTTTCTTTGTTATGCTTCCGGCAGCAAAGTCAGGAATCCTGGCAGGCGTTGTCCTTGGGATCGGACGTGCCATCGGTGAGACCATGGCCGTGATCATGGTAGCCGGAAATCAGCCACGTATGCCGAAGGGACTTCTTCAGGGTGTCCGTACCATGACTGCAAACATCGTAACAGAGATGGGATATGCATCAGGACTTCACAGAGAAGCACTGATCGCAACAGGAGTTGTACTCTTTGTATTTATCCTGATCATCAACTTAAGTCTTTCACTGCTGAACAGGAGGGCGGAGTATGCAAACTAACGTATCTGTAGCCGCAGATCCTGCGGCAGAAGCAAACATGAAAAAAAGAAATACACTTACCATAGGAGACCAGCTGAAGTCTTATGCAAGACATCCTGGTGCAGGAGTCCTGGCATTTCTCACACTGCTGGGAGCAGTGATCACTTTTGCACTGCTGTTCTTCCTGATCGGCTATGTGCTTGTAAAAGGTATTCCCTATCTGAATGCAAGTCTGTTCAGCCTTACCTATACCTCAGAGAACGTTTCCCTTCTCCCGTCACTGATCAATACCCTGATCATGACACTGGTATCTCTGGCGATTGCCGCTCCGGTAGGAATTTTTGCAGCGATCTTCCTTGTGGAATATGCAAAAAAAGGCAGCCGTTTTGTAAAGCTGATCCGTATTACCGCAGAGACACTTTCCGGTATTCCATCTATCGTATATGGTCTGTTCGGTATGCTGTTCTTTGTAACTGCACTGCACTGGGGCATGTCTCTTCTTTCCGGTGCGCTGACTATGGTGATCATGGTACTTCCCCTGATCATGCGTACCGCTGAGGAAGCACTGAAATCTGTTCCGGATTCTTACCGTGAGGCAAGCTTCGGACTTGGAGCAGGCAAGCTCCGTACTATTTTTACGATTGTACTTCCCTCCGCAGTTCCTGGAATCCTGGCAGGTGTGATCCTGGCCATCGGACGTGTGGTAGGTGAGACTGCAGCACTTCTTTATACCTCCGGTACTGTTGCGGCAGTTCCAAACAGCCTGATGGGTTCCGGACGTACTCTCGCACTTCACATGTATGTGCTTTCCAGTGAGGGACTTCATGTAAACCAGGCATCTGCAACAGCAGTAGTCATTCTGGCATTTGTACTTGTTATCAACGGACTGTCCGGTCTGGTAGCCAGAAAAATTGCGAAAGGATAATGATCGATCATGAGTGAAAATACAAAAATTTCAATTGACAATATGAATCTCCATTACGGAAACTTTCATGCCCTGAAGGGAATCAATATGGAGATCCCGGAAAAAGAGATCACAGCATTTATCGGACCAAGCGGCTGTGGTAAATCTACACTTCTGAAATCCTTAAACCGTATGAATGACCTTGTGGAAGGCTGTACCATCACAGGAAAGGTAGAGCTTGACGGGGAAGATATTTACGGAGATATGGACGTGAATCTTCTGCGTAAACGTGTGGGAATGGTATTTCAGAAGCCCAATCCGTTTCCGATGAGCATTTATGATAATATTGCATATGGTCCGAGAACACACGGTATCCGTTCCAAGGCGAAGCTGGACGAGATCGTGGAAAAATCTCTCCGTGATGCGGCAATCTGGGATGAGGTCAAGGACCGCCTGAAAAAAAGTGCTCTTGGAATGTCAGGCGGACAGCAGCAGCGTCTCTGCATTGCCCGTGCCCTGGCAGTACAGCCGGAGGTGCTTCTTATGGATGAGCCCACATCTGCCCTGGACCCGATCTCCACTTCCAAGATCGAGGATCTGGCAGTAGAGCTTAAAAAGGATTACACCATTGTTATGGTCACACATAACATGCAGCAGGCAACCCGTATTTCCGACAAGACAGCATTTTTCCTTCTTGGTGAGGTTGTGGAATTTGCGGATACAGACAAGCTGTTCTCCATGCCGGCGGATAAGCGTACAGAGGATTATATTACAGGAAGGTTTGGTTGATATTATGTCAGAACGTTTTGTAAGACAGCTGGAAGAGCTTCACGTGGAACTGATCACCATGGGAAGTCTCTGCGAAAAAGCAATTTCACTTTCTGCCAAAGCTATTCAGGGTGAAGGCGGGATGACTCTCATTGGCAAGATCTTTGAGACGGAAAAAGAGATCGATGCACAGGAAAAAGAGATTGAAAATCTCTGCATGAAGCTTCTTCTTCATGAGCATCCGGTAGCAGGAGATCTGCGATCCATTTCCGCAGCACTGAAGATGATCTCCGATATGGAACGCATCGGTGACCAGGCAGCAGATATTGCGGATCTTTCCAAGCATATCGAGGACAAAGCAGTTACCGGAGATATCATTAATATCCGGAAGATGGCAGAGGATACTGTCCGGATGGTTACAGAAAGCATCGATGCCTTTGTAAAGGGTGATCTTGAGCTTTCCAGAAAGGTTATTGACGATGATGATAAGGTGGACGATGCCTTCAATGATATTAAGGAAAAGCTGGCCGAGGTTCTGAATAACGGAAAACCGGATGCAAGCATCGGTCTGGATATCCTTATGGCTGCAAAATATTTCGAGCGTATCGGTGATCACGCTGTGAACATTGCAGAGTGGGTGGAATATTCCATCACAGGAAACCACAGAAGCGGTTCCAGTCATACAGATAACTATTTTGTTGAGGAATAGAAATAAGTAAGAGCAGATTGCAAAGAGTTGCATTATTGCAAAAAAAAGTGCTGTGGTATTGAAAGGATATCACAGCACTTTTTATAATGTGATAAAATTTACAAGGATTTAACTTTTTCCGGATAATTATTTTTACATTGCTTTTGTAAAATGCTATATAGATTTCGGAGAAAGGAAAGGGCTGAGCTTTGAGTAAAAAAATATTTAAGTATATCATGCTGGTTTCATCACTGATCACAGCACTGGGACTGGCATTTGTCGTGGGAATCCTTTATCACTATTTTCAGGGACAGCTGATGGGTGAGCTGAAGAAAGAAGCCGTGTATATTTCCAGAGGCGTGGAAAGTACCGGGACAGATTATCTGAAGAAGCTGAATGATGAGGATTCCAGGATTACTTATGTGGATGAAAGTGGAAAAGTTATCTACGACAATGAGGCAAATGTGGAAAGCATGGATAATCACGGACATCGCAAGGAGATCCGTGAAGCAGAGATCAACGGAGAAGGTGCGGATGAAAGAATGTCATCCACGCTTTCCGAAAAAACAATGTATTATGCAGTACGCCTTGAAAATGGCAATGTGCTGAGAGTTTCCAGTAACCAGGCTTCTGTATGGATGCTGCTCCTGCAGCTGCTTCCGCCTTTTGCTGCAGTTCTGATACTTATGCTGCTCCTGTCCGGCGTATTTGCATCCAGGCTTTCCGGGAAGGTTGTGGAACCTCTTAATGGGCTTGATCTGGAGCATCCGGATGAGAATGATGCCTATGATGAGGTACAGCCGCTTCTTAGCAAGATCGGCAGACAGAGCCGGCAGATCCGTCTGCAGCTTGAGGCAGCCAGAAGACAGCAGAAAGAATTTTCTATTATCACGGAGAACATGCAGGAGGGACTTCTTGTGATCGACCGTTATACCATGGTACTTTCTGTCAACTCCAGTGTGGGAAAGCTTCTTAAAGTAAAGGAGGTCAAAACAGGAGAAAGTGTATATCTTCTGAACCGCTCGGAGGAGTTTCGAGGTGTCGTTGGGCAGGTCCTTGAAGGAAAGCATGAGAACAAGATCCTTCGTCTGGATGGCAGTGAGATTCAGGTGATCGCCAATCCTGTCACAAGAGAAAATAAGACAGAGGGTGCGGTGATCCTTCTGGTGGATGTGACCGAAAAAGTAGAAAGGGAACAGCTGCGAAGAGAATTTTCCGCCAATGTTTCCCATGAACTGAAAACGCCGCTGACTTCCATTTCCGGATTTGCTGAGATCATGCAGGACGGATTTGTGAAGGATGAGGATGTGAAGGTTTTTGCAGGACGCATCTATAAGGAAGCGCAGAGACTGATCCGTCTGGTTGGGGATGTGATCCGGATCTCCCGTCTGGATGAGGGCGGATTGCCGTATCAGTGGGAAAAACTG
Organism: Blautia sp. 2227st1_G12_2227SCRN_220401; assembly: GCF_039062885.1. NCBI lineage: Bacteria > Bacillati > Bacillota > Clostridia > Lachnospirales > Lachnospiraceae > Blautia > Blautia sp. 2227st1_G12_2227SCRN_220401. The sequence goes on from NZ_JBCLNI010000011.1 coordinate 48,030, forward strand.
GATCTTTACAGTCTGACTCATGATATTTTTTCTACCTTACATGAAGCTGCCGAAAAGCAGGAAGTGCATATGTATATGGAAGGCGGAAGTACAGTGCTGGATACAGTGCCGACGATCATGGAAGAGGTTCTCTATAATGTCTGCGATAATGCTGTCAAATATAACCGCCGGGGTGGAGAGGTCTTTGTGAGACTGAAGGATGGCGAGGATGCAGTTCGCGTGAATGTGCGGGATACAGGGATCGGTATTCCGAAGGAAGATCAGGAACGCATTTTTGAACGCTTTTATCGGGTGGACAAAAGCCATTCCAAGGAAATCGGCGGAACCGGTCTTGGCCTTTCCATTGTGAAGCACGGGGTAAAAACTCTGAACGGCAGGCTGTGGCTTAACAGTGAACCGGGACAGGGAACCGAGATCATTATAGAATTTCCGAAACATCATATGGAAAAGAAAGCAGCAGAGTGAACATAGGTCGTGCAGCGATGATGTTCATAGGCATGCAGCAGAGTGGAAGATGAAAGGCCGTTCTGTTGTATGTATCTGCTGCTTTTTATATCATAGTATATTGCTGGTTGGAGGTTGATGGTTTGACAGACCGGAAGGGTTATGCTATCTTATGTAATAATAATCAGAGTAAGCAACAGGAAAGCGGATGATAACGGTCCGCTTTCTGTATTATAATTGGTTCGGAATAATTCCGGACGACTATACTGAGGGGAATAAAAATATGATACAGGCAATTGTTTTACTGGTGTTCCTGATCTTTCTGAACTCTGTTTTTGCAGGTGCGGAAATGGCGATTCTGTCCATGAATGAAGCAAAGATGAGGGAGCTGGCGGAAGAGGGAGATCACCGGGCGCAGATTTTGATAAAGCTTACAGAACAGCCGGCACATTTTATGACAGCGATCCGTGTAACGGTAACTACGGCAGGATTTCTGCAGAGCGCTTTTGCGGCAGAATATTTTGCACAGCCGATGACAGAGGCACTGATAAAGACAGGGATAGATGTACCACAGAATGTTCTGAAGATCGTATGCATGATCATTGTGACCATACTGCTTTCCTATGTAAGTCTTCTGTTCGGAGAACTGGTGCCAAGACGTCTGGGAATGAAAAATCCGGATGAGCTGTCTCTGCGTCTGGCAGGACTTCTTAAGATCGCGATGATCGCAGTCTGGCCGGCTACTGCACTTCTGACAGTAACTGCCAATGGTGTGCTGTATCTGATGGGGATCAAACCGGAAGAAAAAGAGGAGCAGGCCACAGAGGAAGAGATCCGTATGCTGCTTACAGAGGGAAATGAACAGGGCAGCATCCAGCAGGAAGAAAGCGAGATGATCCAGAATGTTTTTGACCTGGATGATACTGCGGCAGATGAGATCTGTACACACAGAAGAGATGTGGTTGTCCTCTATATGGAAGACTCCGATGAGGAATGGGAACGGATCATCAGAGAGAACCGTCACACCTTTTATCCGGTATGCGGGGAAGATCAGGATGATATTATCCATATTCTGGACACCAGAGATTATTTCCGCCTGGATGACAGATCCAGAGAAGCTGTTCTGCATCATGCCTGTTATTCACCGTTTTTTGTACCGGAATCCATGCGTGCCAACCTGATCTTCCGGGAAATGAGGGAAAAACGGGATTATTTTGCAGTAGTGCTGGATGAATATGGCTGCTTTGTAGGAATTGTCACTCTGCATGATCTTGTGGAGACGCTGGTGGGAGATATTGACGACAGGACAGATCTGCCGAAGCCGGATGATATTGAGAAGACAGGAGAACATATCTGGAAAATACAGGGAGGAGCGATCCTGGATGATGTGGCAGAGGTCATAAATGTGGAGCTTCCTGTAGAAAAATATGATACTTTCAGCGGCTTTGTCTGCGGAGTTCTGGAACGTGTACCGGAGGACGGAGAACAGTTCCGATGCAGCTGGAAAAACCTGGATATTGTGGTAAATCAGGTCAGAAACCATACCGTTGTGGAGGGAATCGTTCATGTTCAGCCAGAGAAAAAAGTGCAGGAACAGAAAGAAGAGATCTGACAAAACCTTGTTCAGCCAGGTCATGGGACAGTTATCGGGAGAAAGATCTCCGGGGATTTATGGACATTTTCGAACATGTTGTTGCTTGAAAGTATGTTATTTTTATGACATAATAAGGAAATAACCCGAGGAAAGCTTGTGATGGGGGAGAAAAAATGCCAGGTTTTACAAGACAGATCATACTGCATACACTGACGGAACTTATGAACGAAAAACCATTGTCCAAGATCACGGTAAAGGACATCGTGGAACGCTGTGGAGTAAACAGGAATACATTTTACTACCATTTCAGGGATATTCCGGATGCAGTGGAAGCAATGGTAAAGGAAGAGCTGAATGACATTCTGAAGGATCAGAAAGTACCGGAATCAGTCAGCGACTGTATGGAAATCCTTGTCAACGCAGTTCAGAAGAACAAAAAAGCCATGATACATCTGTACCGCTCGATCCAGAGGGATGTATTTGCCGATTATCTGGATCATGCCGCAGAGCGTGTGGTGGAGGAGCTGATCAACAGGGCGGTCGGAGATTTCGAAATGGATCAGGAAGATAGGCATCTTATAAGCCGGTATTATAAATGTGTATTTGTGGGAGTGATCCTGGACTGGTTACGGCATGATATGGATTATGATATCCTGTCAGATATGCATAAGCTGGAGTATATTTACGAGAAGAGCCTTGAGAGTCAGTACAAAAATCTGAAATAAAAGCTATGATCTCAACTAAATGAAGATTAAAAATATCCATTTAGTGTAAAACAGGAATGTCCTCGAATATTATTAAGGTATAGAAACGGTTAATTTTGAGCTGGTGTCTGAAATTTAGGCACTGGCTCTTTTTTGTCTGTTTTTTTAAACGACACAGGGATGTATAATTCAGTACAATAAATGAGAAAAAATTATCAAGGAGGGAACGTATGGATGACCTGAAACAGCTGAAGCTTGTAAAAAACATCTACATCGTCATGTCATTACTGTTCTGTGTGCTGGGTATTTTTCTGATGGCAAGGCCCAAAAGCTCTGTAAAAATGCTGTGCGTGCTTATGGGAATCATGCTGATCCTGTACGGGGCTATTAAGATCAGCGGATATTTCACGAGAGATGCTTTCTGTCTGGCATTTCAGTTTGATCTGGCTTTCGGGATCTTGCTGATGGCAGTGGGAGTGATCCTGATAGCCAGAAAAAATTTCGCAGTGGATCTTATTTTTTCCGTGTTCGGAATCCTGATCCTGGCAGATGCCCTGTTTAAGATCCAGATGTCTGTAGATGCGAAGAGATTCGGTCTGGCGTTGTGGTGGCAGATCCTGCTGATCGCACTGGTCACCGGAGTGATCGGAGTTCTGGTTTTTATCAGACCATTTGAAGCAGCAGCTATGATGATGGTGTTGGTAGGATTTTCCATTTTACTGGAAGGGATCCTCAATCTATGGGTCGGGATCCTGACGATCAAGATCATCAAGAGTCGGCTTTAAACATAAACATAAAAATAACCAATCACTTTAGATAATAACATAGGAGGAAATAAAGTATGGGAATCGTAGACAAAGCAAAACAGGCAGCGATCGCAGCTACCGTAACAAAAGCACTGGATTATCTTGAGAAGGATCCGGAGACAAACATACCGAAGATCATGGAAATGGTTGATAAAGTAACACCGGATGGCTGGTATGCAGGACAGAGAAATGCGATCCGTCACTCCATCGAGGCAAAGGACAACTGGTATCAGCTGATCCTTCGTATGTATCAGCTGGATGCAGGCGTACGCCAGACATTTTTCCGCAACTTTATTGTAAATGCCAGTCTTAAGGGAAGCGCAACGCAGGAAAAGGTATCAGAAGAGAATGACTGCAATGTACCGTGGGCAATTCTTCTTGATCCTACCAGCGCATGTAACCTTCATTGCACAGGATGCTGGGCAGCAGAGTATGGACACAAGCTGAACCTGGATCTTGAGACCATCGATTCTATCGTAAAACAGGGTAAAGAACTGGGAACCTATATGTACATCTACACAGGCGGTGAGCCACTGGTCCGCAAAAAGGATCTCATTAAGATCTGTGAGATGAATCCGGACTGCGAGTTCCTTTCCTTCACAAACGGAACTCTTATTGACGAAGAATTCTGTCAGGAAATGCTCCGTGTGAAAAACTTCGTTCCGGCTATCAGCCTTGAGGGAACAGAGGCAACTACAGACGGACGTCGTGGAGATGGCGTATACCAGAAGGTTATGCATGCCATGGAGCTTCTGAAGAGCCACGGACTTCCGTTCGGTGTTTCCACATGTTACACATCCGCAAACGTAGATGCAGTAAGCAGCGAGGAGTACTTCGATCATCTGATCGAGTGCGGAGCTTATTTTGCATGGTTCTTCCACTATATGCCGGTTGGAAATGATGCGGCAGCAGATCTTCTTCCCACACCGGAGCAGAGAATCAAAATGTACGACAGCGTCCGCAGATTCCGTGCCACAAAATCTCTCTTCACTATGGACTTCCAGAACGATGCAGAGTATGTAGGCGGATGTATCGCAGGTGGCCGCCGTTACCTCCATATCAATGCAAACGGAGATGTGGATCCTTGTGTATTCATTCATTTCTCCAATGCGAACATTAAAGAATGTACACTCCTTGAGGCGCTGAAGAGCCCGATCTTTATGGAATATCACAAGGGTCAGCCGTTCAACAAAAACATGCTTCGTCCATGTCCGATGCTTGAAAATCCTGAGCTTCTCCGCAAGATGGTTGAGCGTGCAGGAGCGAAATCTACAGATCTTCAGTCTCCGGAAACAGCGGAGCATCTCTGTGCAAAATGTGATCACTATGCAGAGGTATGGAAGAAACAGGCCGATGAGCTCTGGAGTGAGAGCCAGGCAAAAAAAGCTGCAAAAAAATCAACAACTTGTTAATTAACACTTGATATAGATGGTGGGATACTGTATAATGAACCCGTTTTTCAGGAGTCTGAAATAACAGTTCAGATAAGAGTGTCGAAACAGAAGAGACACGATACGTGTACTGACAGATAACAGGGCGGTTATATTCAGCAGTGGGTATAACTGCCTTCTTTTTTATGTTATCGTCAGGACATAGGGAAAGAAAGGATGGATTCATTATGGAAAAACAGGAGAAAAACACAGCCAGCCCTTATGAGCTGGACGGACGCCCACCTCTTAAGGTGGCAATTCCCCTTGGACTGCAGCACGTGCTTGCCATGTTTGTGGGTAACCTTACCCCGCTTCTGATTATTACGGCAGCCTGCGGGATCGAAGCAGGAGGGGATCTTCAGGTTGCATTACTTCAGAATGCAATGCTGATCGCAGGAATTGTTACACTTGTACAGGTCTTTACGATCGGACCGGTCGGTGGCAAGCTTCCTATCGTTATGGGAACAAGTTCAGGCTTCATCGGCGTATGTCAGAGTGTTGCCGGAGTCATGGGAAATGGTGTCGTTGCCTATGGTTCGATCATGGCAGCCTGCTTTATCGGCGGTCTTTTTGAGACTGTTCTGGGAAGCTTTCTGAAGCCCTTGAGAAAATTTTTCCCATCTGTTGTAACAGGTACGGTTGTACTTTCAATCGGTCTTTCACTGATCGGTGTGGGAATCAGCTCTTTCGGTGGCGGAAGCTCCGCAAAGGATTACGGTTCTCTTGAAAACCTTTTCGTAGGCTTTGTAGTTCTGATCGTGATCATTGTACTGAAGCATGGAACAAAAGGCTTCACAAGCTTTTCTTCAATCCTCATCGGTATTATCGTGGGATACGTTCTGGTAAGTATCATGGCTATGGTACTTCCTACAACATTTACATATGTAGATGACACAGGTGCTACTGTGGAGGCTACAAAGGCCTGGGTTCTCAACTGGGACAAGGTTGCTCAGGCAAAATGGTTTGCGGTACCGGCACTGATGCCTGTAAAATGGGTGTTTGACGCACGTGCGATCGTGCCGATCCTGATCATGTTTATTGTAACTGCAGTTGAAACAGTTGGTGATATTTCCGGAATCACAGAGGGTGGTCTTGGAAGAGAGGCTACAGACAAAGAGCTTTCCGGTGGTGTTATGTGTGACGGACTTGGATCTTCCTTCGCAGCACTGTTCGGTGTGCTTCCGAACACATCCTTCAGCCAGAACGTTGGTCTGGTTGCAATGAATAAGGTTGTAAACCGTTTCTGTATCGCTACAGGAGGAATCTTCCTGATCGCATGCGGACTGTTCCCGAAGCTTGCAGCACTGATCTCCATCATGCCGCAGAGTGTTCTTGGCGGCGCTGCTGTTATGATGTTCTCATCCATTGTTGTCAGCGGTATCCAGTTAATTACCAAGTGGCCGATCGGACCGAGAAATGTTACGATCGTTTCTGTAGCACTTGGTCTTGGTTATGGACTTGGCTCCAATACAGCGATCCTGGTGCATCTGCCACAGGCGATCAGCCTGATCTTCGGCGGTTCCGGTATTGTTCCGGCAGCGGTATTTGCGATTATTCTTAATATTGTTCTTCCGAAGGATGAGAAGAGTGAGATTGAGAGAGCTGAGGAGATGCTGGAGAAGGTTAAGAATAAATAAAAAAGTGTAAGAATAAAAAGAGTTTTTTCTTTTTTGAGACTGTTGGACTTTATTGGTCTGACGGTCTCTTTTTTTATATGTTTTTATTTTTTTTATTTTTAGGATAAAGGTTTGGCCTTTTGGAAGGCGGTAATTTGCGAGAAGGGGAAGCACTCGGAGTTGCGAAGGCCGTCTCCCCTTCTCGCGCTCTTCCCCTCCTGGCCACGCCGCTGTTCTGCGTTGTGGTGGGCGTGAATGTTCTGACAGGGTGCGGGATTCGGGGGGTGTCGAGAAGGGGAGGCTGTGCCGATCTGTTGGGTGGTGGATAATAATAAAAAGGATCTGTAAAAGGCGAGATTTTACAAATAGTTCTGCCTTTTTCAGATCCTTTTTTTGTTAGTAATTGTAGGCTCCCTCATAAGCATTGCATCGTTCTTTCCGATGTCCCTGCTCTACACAGGAGCTGCACCGGTCACAAAATTCCTGCTCATAGCAGGTAGAACAGACACATCCCTTACAGGCATCCCGGTCATAAGCCGGCGTGCAGGTAAAAGGAAGAGTATCCTTCGTAGTTTCCGTACTCATAAAGATCACGCTCCTTTTTTCTATATTATAGACCTATCAAAAAAGCGTTTCAATACAAATAATCAGAAAATACAAAAAGATACCTGATAAAAAGTTACTGTTCACTCCGTTTTCAGTAATACGCTTTGTGATGCACAGAATTTATACTGATCGTATAAATTCGCGCGGTATGTCTCGGGCTTTCTGTGACCTTCGCTAACTCCGAGTGCTTCCCCTTCTCGCAACCCTGCCCACGCCAAAGTGTCCCCTAGAAAGGAAAAACCCCAACTCACAGCAGTTCACAACAGCAGAAAAAAAGTGCCAGCTAATAAGGATGCCACAACATCCCTATCCTACCGGGAGGAGCTCCACCGTCCGGATGCTCCGCAAGGAAGCACCAGACCACTTTCTGTTACAGGAAGTCCGATCTCCTGTGACTCTACATTACCCTTCCAGGGCTTCAGCTCCGTAGCAAGCATATAAGTCAGAACAGCCGGTGCAAGACCTGTAGTATAGGAATTTACCAGGAAAAACAGCGGATCGTCACTGAGGATCTTCGTACAAAGCTTGATCAGCGGATGGATCGCATCCTCGATCTTCCAGATCTCGCCCTTAGGTCCGCGGCCGTAAGAAGGCGGGTCCATAATGATCGCATCGTAATGATTTCCTCTGCGGATCTCACGCTCTACGAACTTCACGCAGTCATCCACAAGCCAGCGGATCGGCGCACCGGAAAGTCCGGAAGCAGCAGCATTCTCTTTTGCCCAGTTTACCATACCCTTGGAAGCGTCCACGTGAGTAACGGAAGCGCCGGCTGCAGCTGCAGCCAGAGTAGCACCGCCGGTATAGGCAAAAAGATTCAGCACCTTGATCGGGCGTCCTGCATTGCGGATCTTTTCACCGAACCAGTCCCAGTTCACAGCCTGCTCCGGGAAAAGTCCTGTATGCTTGAAGCTGAAAGGCTTCAGATTAAAAGTAAGGTCCTTGTAATGAAGCTCCCACTGATGAGGCAGATCAAAGAACTCCCACTCACCGCCGCCACGGCTGCTTCTGTGATAATGTCCGTTCATATGCTTCCAGCCACGGTTTTTGCGGGGAGTATCCCAGATTACCTGCGGGTCCGGACGAACCAGAAGATAATCCCCCCAGCGCTCCAGCTTTTCTCCTTTTGATGTATCAATAACTTCATATTCTTTCCATCCATCTGCAATCCACATGATGATCAATACCTCTTTCATAATAGTAAATTTATAAGATATATATAGCATTTTTATATAGCATTTCCGGAGATTACTGTACCAGATCCGGATGATCGGGACATGAATCCATAAAAACGCCATAATAATGTTTTTTCCAGTATAGAGGAAAAATGGATGCTGTGCAAGAGAAGTGCAGGATTTTCCACGAAAGATTTGACAACAGCGCTTTTACATACTAAAATGTACGCAGAGATTTTCTGCCGGGGCAGAGGCTTCCCGCTTCCGTGAAACTGTGGCTGTTTTTTGCGGAAGAGATTTTGCAGAGAATTCCTGACAGACAGAAATCGTTAACAGAAGAAACACAGCAACCGCAGATATGAAACTGTGCACAAAAAGAGGAGAAGCAAACTTATGAAAAAATATTGTGAGATGAGCAGGGAAGAGCTACTCGATTTAAAGAAAGAACTTGACCGTGAGTTCGACGAGATCAAAGCCGAAGGTCTGGCACTGGATATGTCCCGTGGTAAACCTGCACCGGATCAGCTTGATCTTTCCATGAAAATGATGGAAGTACTTGCAGGGGATGCAGATCTGAAATGTGAGACCGGTGTGGACTGCCGTAACTATGGAGTCATCGACGGAATCCCGGAAGCCAAGAGACTTCTCGGTGAGATGTCAGAGGTAGAGCCAGAGAATATCATCATCTATGGGAACTCCAGCCTGAACGTAATGTTCGATACCATTGCACGTTCCTATTCCCACGGAGTAATGGGAAATACACCATGGTGCAAGCTTGACAAGGTGAAATTCCTCTGTCCTGTACCAGGATACGACCGTCATTTCCGTATCACAGAATTTTTCGGCATTGAGATGATCAACATTCCGATGTCTCCGGAAGGCCCGGATATGGACATGGTTGAGAAATATGTCAATGAAGATCCGGCAGTAAAAGGAATCTGGTGTGTTCCGAAATATTCCAATCCGCAGGGCTACACCTATTCCGAAGAAACAGTTAAGCGTTTTGCGCATCTGAAGCCGGCTGCACCGGACTTCCGTATTTACTGGGATAACGCTTACAGCATCCATCATCTTTATGATGACAATCAGGATTTCCTTCTTGAGATCCTTGATGAGTGTGCGAAAGCAGGAAATCCGGACATTGTTTATAAATTTACTTCTACCTCCAAGGTAAGCTTCCCTGGTTCCGGTATCGCAGCAGTTGCTGCATCCAAGGCGAACCTGGATGACTTCCGCAAATACATGACTGTACAGACCATCGGACACGACAAACTGAACCAGCTTCGTCACGTTCGTTTCTTCAAAGATATCAACGGATTGCATGAGCATATGAAGAAACACGCAGACATCCTTCGTCCGAAATTCGAGCTTGTTCTCGCAACACTGGATAAAGAGCTTAACGGACTTGGAATCGGTGAGTGGACCAAACCTCACGGCGGATATTTCATTTCCTTTGATTCTATGGAAGGCTGTGCGAAAGCCATCGTTGCCAAAGCAAAAGAAGCAGGCGTTGTTATGACTGGAGCAGGCGCAACCTATCCATATGGAAAGGACCCGAAAGACAGCAATATCCGTATTGCACCAAGCTACCCAAGCGTTGAGGAGCTTGGCAAGGCAGCAGAGGTATTTGTTCTCTGTGTGAAGCTTGTAAGTGTGGAAAAACTTCTGGAGAAATAAATCGATCACATCAGACTGCCCGGTATTTCAGCACGCGTAATACCGGGCAGTCATAACTATTGGAGAGAGCTCATGGATGAGGAAAAAGAAAAAATGAAAACAGGCAAAAAGTTGGTCATTGCACTGATCATGATCCTGCTGATCCTTACAGCAGGGGCTTATGGATATGGTGTACACTATTTTACAGATCATTTTTTGCCGGGATCTCAGGTGAATGGTTTTAACTGCTCCTATAAAACTGCAGATGAAACAGAAAAGCTTCTTGCAAAGGAAGTGCAGGCATATGTTCTTACCGTTGATACAAGAAACAACGGAAAAGAGAGCATTACCGCAAAAGAAGCCGGCCTGGTCTACAAGCCGGATGGCGGAGCCAAAAAGCTGATCAAGAAACAGGCCCGGTACAAATGGTTCCTTGCTTTTAATCAGAAGAAAAAATATACACTGGCAACGGATACTGCTTATGAAGATCAGAACAAGCTGACAGAGGCTGTGAAGAATCTGAAATGCATGCAGAAGGACAATATGGAAAAGCCTGCAGACGCATGCATTAAGGATAATGGCGAAACCTACGAGATCCAGCCGGAAAAAGAAGGAACGACCCTGGATACAAAAAAGGTTCAGAAGGTGATCCGTGCAGCTGTTTCCGCAGGAGACAAAACAGTTAGTCTGGAAAAGAAAAACTGCTACAAAAAACCATCGATATATAAAGACGATGAAGCTCTGAAAAAAGATTGTGACCAGATGAACAAGCTTACCAGCTGCGTGATCACCTATGATTTTTCGGACCGGTCGGAACAGCTTGACCGAAATACCATCAAAGACTGGCTGGTCAGGGACGCAAACGGAGATTATATAGTAAATAAAGATCAGGTTGCAGCTTATGTGAACAGCCTGGGATATAAATATGATACCTTTGGCTGCACGAGGACATTTACCACCTACGATGGTCGCCAGAAGACTATCAAGGGCGGTGATTACGGATGGGCTATCGATCAGACCACAGAGACTGAATGGCTTTATAATGCCATTCTTGCAGGAACTACAGAAGTGAGACAGCCGGCGTATGCTTACAGTGGACTTTGCAGAGATACCAATGATATCGGAAATACATATGTAGAGATTGACCTGACCAACCAGAGAATGGTATTCTATAAAGACGGACAGCTTCTGGTAGATACACCGGTAGTTACCGGCTGTGTCCGAAAGGGCCATTCCACACCAACCGGATGCTTTGCACTGGATGCCATGCGTTCACCGGCAGTTTTGAAGGGACCTGGATATGCATCACCGGTTACATACTGGATGCCGTTTTCCGGAGGAGTCGGAATCCATGACGCAAGCTGGCGTTCACAGTATGGCGGGCAGATCTATATCACAAATGGTTCTCATGGCTGTGTAAACACCCCGAAGGATAAGGCGGCAATCATTTATAATAATATTAGTGTAGGAGTACCAATCGTAGTTTATGAATAAGAGATTAAAAGAAATATTAAAACAATACGAAAAAAGAAAACACAAGATCATCAAGGGAGATGAAAGTATGAATATCGTTGTATTGGCAGGCGGAACCAGTACAGAAAGAGAGATCTCCATCGTAACAGGAACCGGTGTCTGCAAGGCACTTCGTAAAAAAGGCCATAATGCCATTCTTGTAGATATTTTCTGCGGACTGGAGCCGGTGGACTGGGATGAGCCCTTTGGAGATAAAGATTATGAGGTAGATTCTGCGGCAGAGTATATGAGAAGCTTCGATGATGATATCGAAGAGATCAAACGAACAAGAAGAAGCTTTTTCGGACCGAATGTACTGGAATTGTGTCAGGCAGCAGACATTGTATTTATGGGACTTCACGGTTCCAACGGAGAGGATGGAAAGGTTCAGGCAACCTTCGATCTTCTGGGGATCCGTTACACAGGAACCGGATATTTAAGCAGTGCCCTTGCTATGGATAAGGGTCTCACCAAGAAGATCTTTCTCATGGATCAGGTACCGACACCGAAGGGCGTCTCCATGCTGAAAGAAAACTGTACAAGAAACATCCATAATCTTGGTATGGAATTTCCTGTTGTTGTAAAAACATGCTGCGGTGGTTCCAGCGTAGGTGTTTATATTGTAAACAACCAGAAAGAATATGAGGATGCCATTGATGGTGCTTATTCTTATGAAGATGAGGTAGTTGTTGAAGAGTATATCAGGGGCCGTGAGTTTTCCGTTGCAGTTGTAGACGGAAAGGCTTATCCAATCATCGAGATCGCACCGAAGCAGGGCTTTTATGATTATAAGAACAAATATCAGGCAGGCTCCACAGTAGAAACCTGTCCGGCTGAGATCTCACCGGAACTGACTGAGAAGATGCAGCATTATGCGGAAGCTGGCGCAAAGGCTCTCTGCATTGAGGGCTATGCACGTTTTGACTTCATGATGAAAGAAAACGGTGATATGTACTGCCTGGAGGCAAACACACTTCCGGGAATGACACCCACCAGTCTGATCCCTCAGGAAGCAAAGGTCCTGGGAATCGACTATCCGGACCTCTGTGAAGAACTGATCCGCATTTCTTTTAAGAAATACAGCAAATAAAATATCTGACCGTAACTCCTCCTGTTGACAGGAGGAGTTTCTGGCAAAAGAAAGGATTTTATTCATGAAAAATCTTACATTGGAAAATATCACAAAAGTCTGCAATGGTATTTACCACGGCCCGCAGGAAAAACTTCAGGAGGAAGTGACTGCGATCACAACGGACAGCCGTAAGGTGGAAAAAGGAGGTCTTTTTGTACCGGTAGTAGGAGAGCGTGTGGATGCTCACCGTTTTATCCCGCAGGTAATGGAAGCAGGTGCACTCGCGACCTTATCCGAGAGAACTCTTGAAGGGGCGGATCATCCGTATATCCAGGTAGGCTCCTCCCTTCAGGCAGTAAAAGACATTGCGGAGTTTTATCTGGAGCAGCTTGATATTCCGGTTGTGGGAATCACAGGAAGCGTTGGAAAGACCAGCACAAAAGAGGTGATCGCCTCTGTGCTAAAGGAAAAATACCGTACACTGAAAACCCAGGGAAATTTCAACAATGAGCTGGGACTTCCACTGACAGTATTCCGCCTTCGTGATGAAGATGAGATCGCAGTTCTGGAAATGGGAATCAGTGATTTCGGTGAGATGACCCGTCTTGCAAAGATCGCAAAACCGGACACCTGCGTGATCACAAACATCGGAACCTGCCATCTGGAAAACCTTGGGGACAGAGACGGCGTCCTGAAGGCAAAAACAGAGATTTTTCAGTATGTGAAGAGAAATATCGTACTTAACGGTGATGATGATAAGCTCTCCACAGTAAAGGAATACAACGGCATGCAGCCAGTATTTTTCGGAAACGGAGAAAATGCTTCTGTTACCTGTGAAAATGTGGAAAGCCGTGGCCTGAAGGGAATGAGCTGTGACATCTGTCTGAAAGGAAAAATGGCAGAGAACGGAGAGCTCCAGACATTTCATGTAGATATTCCAATGCCGGGACGTCATATGGTATCCAATGCATTGGCAGCAGCAGCTGTGGGCAGACTTTACGGACTGAATGCAGAGCAGATCAAAAATGGCATCGAAAGCCTGGAACCGGTCAGCGGAAGATTCAATATGATCGAGACCGATAAATTCATGATCGTAGATGACTGCTACAACGCAAATCCCATGTCCATGAAGGCTTCCCTGGATGTTCTTCAGGACGGACTTGGAAGAAAGGTTGCCATCCTTGGCGATATGGGTGAGCTTGGAACGGATGAAGCTGCACTTCATGAAGGTGTAGGCGTTCATGCAGGTCAGTGCAGGATCGATGCATGCATCTGCGTAGGACCACTTGCAGCCCATATCGCGGAAAAGGCATCTCAGACCAATCCAGACCTGACAGTCATCCGGGAAAAAGATCTGGAAAGCCTTCTTAAGAACCTGAACACATATGTGAAACCTGGAGATACCATCCTCGTAAAAGCTTCTCACTTCATGAAATTTGAAAATGTAGTCAAAGCACTGCAGGAAATGTAAAAAGACCGAAAACAGGGGCAGCATTTGACGAACGAAAATTCTTTCCAGTTAAGTTATATAGAAGTATAATATTCCTAAGGCGATGAGCAGTGCGGCTATAGAACAAAAGCACGCTCAGGCACTGTGCGGCAGTGAAAAAGGGAGGGCTTATGCTGGAGATGATCATGAAGCTGAACATCCCGCTTTACGTCATGACATCCATGGGATGTATCGGCGGTCTGGGGATGCTGGCAACAAACCTTACCTACCGAAGAATGATCCGAAATACGCAGCGATTACAGAATCTCAAAGAAAAATGGCTGAACCTGTGGAAGTCAAGGGACAGGCTCTGGCATCGGATGAACCGATTTGTGTGGTATCCGTCACTGTTTTGTACATTTCTTCTGGGACTGTCTGTTTTTCTCAACAGCAGACTGGGATACAGGGAAGGATTGTCTATGCTTTATCTTTATATAGGGGCGGCAGTGCCGGTAGTACTGCTTCTTCTTCGTCAGGCATTGGACTTTTCTTATAAGGAAGAGCTTGTGATGGCTTCTCTTGCAGATTATGTGGAACAGGTCCGTACCTGGGTGGAGGAAGTACCGGTCGCAGAAAAGCCGGATCCTGTTCTGCAGGAAGAGATCGTAGATAAGATCACCAGAAGTATCCGTCAGACGGCTGCTACCGGAAGTCACTTCAGCAAGATGCTTTCTCCGGAGGAGGAAGAGATCATGCGGGAGATCATACGGGAGTTTATGAATGCAGAGTAAAAACATATCCCGGTATATTTGAGAAAATACAGAAATGTACACAAAGGTATCCCGGAATAAGGGAACCGGATGCAGTGATTTTTGGAAATGCTGAAGATTAACTGAATCAGGTAAGTCCCCTGCTTCAATTGCGAAAAGCAATAAGCAGCGGGGGGACTTTAGGATATCCGATTGACGAAATATATACTTATAAAAAACTCTCCGGCAGATACGATTCTCTGTATCCGCCGGAGAGTTTTTTATGTATGCAGTTGTGTAAGATAAGAAATTTATCAGCTATACCTTATCAACCCATGGAGATCGGGCCGCCACGGAGCTTGCCGGCTGTGGTGATCCTCTTGATCGCAACCATGTAAGCTGCCATACGGAGCGTTACATTTTTCTCCTGGCTGAGAGCATAAACTTCATTAAAGGCAGTAAGCATGATCTTCTGAAATATACCTCCCAGATTGGGAATTTTTAAAAAAAGAGAACGCAGGATAAGCATTCGTGGCTTTCCTGCGTCCTTTTATATGTTATTCAGTCTTCCTCGATCACCTGGATCTCCAGGTAGTCGAACTCAATATGTTCAATGAAATTATCCTGATAAAAACGGGCCTTATCATGCTTTTTGAAATCCCGCACTGTGGCATCCAGCCAGATAGGATTTCCCAGATCCATCTGATAACAGATTTCCTCAAGTCCGTGAAAGATCTTGTGGGTTCTGGTATCATCGCTGTCATCACAGACAACGGTGTCCTGAAGCATGCGATTGTCTTTCCATATTTTTCCCCATAAACGAAACATAAACAGTACCTCCGTATTGAAACTGCCACAGCCGGCAGAATATGAATATCCGTCCGATATGGTCTTCAGTATAGCGGATTTTGCAGGGAAAGTAAAGCACAGGGCAATAACGCTTGTACGCAAAACAATGCACCAGGTGTGTTCACTTTTATTGACTAATGTGTAAAAATCCTCTATAATAAACGAAATTATGAAAAAAAGAATCATTACAGATTGGAGGAACCGAAATGAAACTTTACGATACCGGCGTTTATCTTCAGAACGGACAGGAAATCATTCCCGAGAACCAGGCTGATCTGCCTGTAGCGAAAGAAGAGGCTGCTAAGAATACCATCGCATATTCTATTTTCAAGGCTCATAATAAATCCGATAACATGGAGAAACTTCAGATCAAATTCGATAAACTGACTTCCCATGATATCACATTTGTGGGAATCATCCAGACTGCAAGAGCTTCAGGACTTGAGAAGTTCCCGGTACCATATGTACTGACCAACTGCCATAACTCCCTCTGTGCAGTAGGCGGAACCATCAATGAAGATGACCACATGTTTGGTCTCACCTGTGCCAAAAAGTACGGCGGAGTTTATGTACCGCCTCATCAGGCAGTTATCCATCAGTTTGCAAGAGAAATGCTTGCAGGCGGCGGAAAGATGATCCTCGGCTCCGATAGTCATACAAGATACGGAGCACTTGGAACCATGGCTATGGGAGAGGGCGGACCGGAGCTTGTAAAACAGCTTCTCTGCCAGACATACGATATTAATATGCCAGGAGTAGTTGCTATTTATCTGAAAGGTGCTCCACGTCCGGGTGTAGGACCGCAGGATGTTGCGCTTGCCATCATCGGCGAGGTTTTTGCCAACGGCTATGTGAAGAATAAGGTTATGGAGTTCGTTGGACCAGGCGTTGCCAGCTTAAGCGCAGATTTCCGTATCGGTGTTGATGTTATGACAACAGAAACCACATGTCTTTCCTCCATCTGGCAGACAGATGCGAAGATCGAGGAATTCTATGCGATCCACGGAAGACCGGAGGATTACAAAGAACTGAAACCGGGCAACGTTGCATACTATGACGGCTGTGTAGAGATCGACCTCAGTGAGATCAAACCAATGATCGCAATGCCGTTCCACCCAAGTAACACCTACACCATCGATGAGCTGAAGGCAAACCTTGACGATATCCTTGCAGATGTGGAGAAGAGAGCACAGGTAAGCCTTGACGGAAAGATTCCGTTCACATTGAGAGACAAGGTAGTTGATGGCAAGCTTTATGTTGAGCAGGGAATCATTGCCGGTTGTGCAGGCGGTGGATTCGAGAATATCTGCGCTGCAGCAGATATCCTCAAGGGCAAAAATATCGGCCATGATGCCTTCACCTTAAGTGTATACCCGGCAAGTACTCCAATCTACATGGAACTGGCTAAGAATGGTGTTCTTGCAGAACTGATCGGAACAGGCGCAGTTGTGAAAACTGCATTCTGCGGACCGTGCTTCGGCGCCGGAGATACACCTGCAAACAATGCATTCAGTATCCGTCATACAACCAGAAACTTCCCGAACCGTGAAGGCTCCAAGATCCAGAACGGTCAGATCTCTTCGGTTGCACTTATGGATGCACGTTCCATTGCAGCTACAGCAGCAAACAAGGGATTCCTTACCTCAGCAGAGGAGTTTGACGGAAGCTATTCCGAGCATAAATACTACTTTGATAAGTCTATCTACGAGAACCGTGTATTTGACAGCAAGGGCGTGGCAGATCCAAGCGTAGAGATCCAGTTTGGACCGAATATCAAAGACTGGCCGGAGATGGCTGCACTTGCAGACAACCTGATCCTGAAGGTTGTTTCCGAGATCCACGATCCGGTTACTACCACTGACGAGCTGATCCCGTCTGGTGAGACATCCTCCTACCGTTCCAATCCGCTTGGACTTGCAGAATTCACACTGTCCAGAAAGGATCCGGCTTATGTTGGCCGTGCAAAAGAGATCCAGGCAGCACAGAAGGCAATCCAGGCAGGTAACTGCCCGGCAGAGGCTGTTCCGGAACTGAAACCGGTTATTAAAACCATCAACAAGACTTATCCGGATGTAGATAAGACCAACCTTGGCGTAGGAAGTACCATCTTTGCAGTGAAACCGGGCGATGGCTCTGCCAGAGAGCAGGCTGCATCCTGCCAGAAGGTACTTGGCGGCTGGGCAAACATTGCCAATGAGTATGCAACCAAGAGGTATCGTTCCAATCTGATCAACTGGGGTATGCTTCCATTCCTGATCCCGTCCGGAGATCTTCCGTTCAAGAACGGTGATTATCTGTTCTTCCCGGGAATCCGCAAGGCGGTTGAGGAAAAAGCAGACGTGATCAAGGGATATACTGTTGAAGGTGATTCTTTGAAGGAGTTCGATGTAACTCTGGGTGAGCTGACAGATGATGAGAGAGAGATCATCCTTAAGGGTTGTCTGATCAATTATAATCGTAAATAGATGCAGGGATTGAACACATATAGAGCGTGAAGGTGATGGAAGTGTGTTCATGAATATGCTGCAGAGCGGAATATAGTAATTTAAGAATTTCCGTGTTGTTTTGCAGACTGGTGACCGTTTTAATCGAGGTTGCCGGTCTGCTTTTTTACTTTTAAGGTTATGGATACTTATTTATGGGATGTGGATGATGCGGACGCGTGAGGTGTCCTGTGGGGAGCAGAGGCTGTCGTTTCGCCTGGTCATACTAAGCGTCTGAGGCAACCTGTGAAAAGGCCGGCCAATAACTCGCCATGTACGCTGATGCGTACCTGGCTCAGACAGATGGGCCTTATTCTGCGGCCTGTATCCGCAGAATACCTTTCCACAGGTCACCTCAGCCGCCAAGTATGACCAAAGGCTCACTCCGAAGCCCCTGCTCCCCACAGGACACCTCACGCTGACATTCCCAGAGACAAATCCCAGCCCCGGTAAAAATATCAAGAAAAGCTCAACAAATGATGACCGTCTCAACACTCTTCGTTATTCAATTTTTCTTCTTCGTTCTTTCGAATAAAGTTTATCTCAATCCCCTGCAAACATTGCAAAGTACAAACATTGCAATGTTTGCAGGGCCAATACAGTCACACAGAAACTTTTCTAACTAACTTTCCATGTTCGAAAGTCAGGGCGGGAAGGACGGGAGGGGCGGGTGACTCTGCAGGAGTCGTAGTACTTCTTAGGCCGCGGGGAGGCTGCGTTGCTGGAAAAATCCCAGCTGTTTGAGCGTTAGCGAGTTCTGGGATTTTTTCAGCGGTTTTAGCAGAATCCCCGCAGCCTTAGAAGCACTAGACCTCCGAAGCCTCACCCGCCCCTCCCGTCCTTCCCGACCGTCCGTTTGCAACATACCATCCCGTTCTTCACAACTTCACAATAGCATAAATTAACAGAAAATAATAAAAAATACAAACAAATTATAAAATATAAACACATAACAAAACAAATAAATAAAAATAATAGCATAAAAACACAAAAATGTATTGACAAATACCCGCAACGATGTTATTATAAGACCATCAAAAACAACAAGAGAAAAACAAAAAAGAAAATCATTCAATTCATAGCATAGATGCACATGAAGGATGAAGAAAGGAAAAGGTGATTCCAGTGGGAACATAAACAAACACCATCATCAATATGAGAGTGACAGGAACCGGATTTCCTGCAAGAAAGACCTGATACAGATCACATATGATACACCTTAAGAAAACAGAAGTTTCTTTTATGAAATATAAATAAGATCCTCTTAAATCTTACTTATATTTTAAGAAATCAGAAACAAAAGGAAATCAGTATTTCAGGTAATATAGAATCGGTAACTCATATTGAACAACTGTCACACACCTGATACAAAGATTTCAGGAAATATGTAAAGAAATATTTCCCGAAAGAGTAAAACCCTCAACTCACCGGTTCGTTGGAAAGAAGAGATTCCAAGAACAAACGTGAAGATGAGAACGATACTTTGAAATGCATATCAGAACCATTAGGATATGGATTGAAGCTTTGCATCAGAAGAATATCTGAGAGGATATTAAAAACAGAAGAATCGGGCAGGAA
This sequence comes from Blautia sp. 2227st1_G12_2227SCRN_220401, assembly GCF_039062885.1. Taxonomy (NCBI): domain Bacteria; kingdom Bacillati; phylum Bacillota; class Clostridia; order Lachnospirales; family Lachnospiraceae; genus Blautia; species Blautia sp. 2227st1_G12_2227SCRN_220401. Next base: position 67,733 of record NZ_JBCLNI010000011.1, read on the forward strand.
CTTTTTTCCAGGATACTTTAAAGAACTGCAGAGGAGAAAATCCCAATAGGTCGATTTGAATCAGCAGATCGCAAAGTACAGAGATGACAAATGGTTTTGAATTTAAGAAGTTAAGTCCAGAATTGTTTAGTGAACAGGAAAAAGTATAACCACCGAAATTCTTCAGATAAACAGGAAATCAAACATCGTAAAAAATGATTTCTGGTCTATAAAACTTTCTAAATAATCGAAGAGATATACTTACATATATCAGTCGTTTATGAGCAGGAAATAAAAAAGAAGAGAGAATCTGAAAAAGAAAAATTTCAAAATTGAATAAAGAGAATCGAAATTATTTTATAAAGTATATAAAATCAAAGATTTCGATTGATATGTATAATAAGTATAACAAGAAAACTTTATTCGAAAGAACGAAGAGGAAGAAAAATTGAATAACGAAGAGTGTTGAGACGGTCATCATTTTTGGAAACTGTAAAAGTAAAAAAAGTGATGACCGTCTCGTTGTGTATATAAGATTGCATATATTAAGTATATAACCGTTCCGAAAAGCCCTGGATAAAATAATATGATCCGAGCAGAGAGCAAAATTTTCGATCAGAGATTTTTCCGAACAGTTATATTTATCAGTTGCCATCAAAAACATCATCAGTTATACTTCTGTGAGAAAGGAAGTAAGATGAGAAAATATGTGGAATTATCAGATTGAAGAAAATATTTTATATGAAGACAAAGAGATCCTTGTGTGCAGAAAAACAGCAGGAATGCCGGTGCAGGCAGCAAAAATAGGAACAATGGATATGGAAAGTGCCCTGAAAAATTATCTGGCACAAAAAACACCGGGAAAGATCCCATATCTGGGAGTAGTACATCGCCTTGATCAGCCGGTAGAAGGCATTCTTGTATTTGCGAAAACATCCGAAGCAGCAGGAAATTTGAGTAAACAGATGATGGCAGGAGGCGCCGGAAAATATTACCTGGCAGTAACAGAGGGAAAAGCAAAGAGCTCAGAAGGGACTCTTACAGACTATCTGAAAAAAAATGGAAAAGCCAACATGTCTCAGGTGGTGTCTGCCAATACACCGGGAGCAAAAAAAGCGATCCTTCACTATAAAGTTCTGGATCAGCAGGAGATAAACGGAAAATCCCGGACACTTCTTAAGATCAGGCTGGAAACAGGCCGGCATCATCAGATCCGTGTGCAGCTTTCTCATGAGGGACTGCCCCTTCTCGGAGACCGGAAATATAATCCTTCGGGAGAAAAAGGTACATCACTGGGACTTTGTTCCAGTTGTCTGGAATTCAAACACCCCAGAACAGGAAAAATGATGAAGTTTGAAACAGAGCCACAGGGAAGCGCGTTTCTGGATTTTGTGAAAAAAGTGTAAAAACTCTGGACGGAAATACGAAAAAGTGTATAATGTAAAAAGCAAGTAACCAAATGTAAGATTTTTGTAAAGTATAAGTTACTGTGGACGGACAAGGCAGACGATAAAGAACAGTAACCAGCGAGGAAGAGGAGATTACAATGAAAAGAGCTGCAGTAGCGTCAGCAGCCTTGTTGGCTGTGGCAACCCTGCTGACAGGCTGTCAGAAAGAAGAAGTAGAAAAGCTTGTTGCACCGATTGTAGCAGATGTCCAGGAAACCCCTGAAGCAACCGAAGTGGAAGAAGAAAAAAGCCCGCTGATCCCTGAGATCGATGACACTCTTTCTATTGAAGAAGGTGCCAGAATAGCTGTTGTCAGCAAAAGCAAAAAAGGCGAGTTCTGGAATAAAGTAAAAGAAGGAATGGAAGCTGCTGTCAAGGACGTAAATGAAGCGTATGGTTTCAAAAAAGACAAGCAGATCACGATGACCTTTGAGGGTCCGGATGATGAAGAGGACGTAGAAAGTCAGATCAATACTCTTGATGCAGTGATCGCTGAGAATCCATCTGTAGTGTGTCTTTCTGCCGGAGATATGGATTCCTGTCAGGCACAGCTGGAAGCAGCGAAAGAGAACGGAATTCCGGTGGTCGCATTTGATTCCAATGTCAGTGATACGAAGCTGGTCAGAGCTTTCCGTGGAACAGACAATACACAGATCGGCAAATATGCAGCATATAAGCTTGGCAGCGCCATTGGAAAAATGGGAAATGTGGCTGTTTTTTCCGCACAGGAGAAAACACAGAGCGCGCAGGAGCGTGTAAAAGGATTTCTGGATAATATTGCAAATTATACGGATATTAAAGTGGTGGAAACCGTATATTCTGACCAGGTTGATGATATGAAGGAAGCCATGAAGGAAGTTCTGGATAAATATCCGGCATTGGATGGCGTTTTCTGCACCAATGCCGAGGTTTCTGAAATGTTTCTGGAGGTAAATAAGGACACAGGAGAAAATAAAGTTGCTATGGTAGGCGTAGATGCAACCAGCAAACAGCAGGAAGCGATCCAGAAAGGGGAAGAACTGGGAGTGCTTTCACAGAATCCTTATGCGATGGGATATCAGACCATGTGGGCGGCTATTCAGTCTACTGCACCGAAGAAGGAAACAAAGATTGATAAGAAGGTTTTACTTGATCCGGTATGGATCGATGCTGAGAATATCAAAAGCGAAGACATTGCAAATTACCTGTACAATTAACAAATAGAACAGATAGCCACTGTAGGTCGGGTGAATAGGTTAGTCCGCATTCACCGTCTGTTCATAACTGAAAGCCATCAGCCCGATGAAGATGTAAAAAACATTTTCATCGGGCTGATGGCTTTTTTGAATAAAAATAAAAAATATGAATAGAATAAACAAATAAAAAGTGTGCGAAAAAATGGCAAAAATATAACATATATGACGACTTTTTGACACAATACAAATAAATTTATCGTTAAATTGCATAATAAACATTGTTTTGAAAAAGCGATTGTGGTACAATTTGGATATGCAGAGAGGCGGTGATCAGATGATCCAGGAAACGATCAAGGCAGTGAAAGAGGCGGAGGCAAAAGCACAGCAGAAGATAAAGGATGCATCCGTCCGTGCACAGAGTATCATCAGCGAAGCTGAGAAAGAGGCAGAGAATATTATCAGAAAGGCGGAAACAGCCGCCGGCGAACAGGCGGCATCTGATATGAAAGCAGCCGAAGAACGTGCACACAGTACAGAGAACACTGTCGTTGGACAGGCGGAGGAAGAGCTTGCAGCTTTGAAAAAGAAAGCGGAGTCGAAGCACGAGCAGGCAATCCAGACAGTAATGGACAGTTTGTTCTGAGAGGGGGAGTGCGAAAATGGCAGTATTGCAGATGCAGCGAATCAGTATCTGCGCAATGAAAAAGAACCGTAAGGCCATATTGGAAGAACTGCAGTCACTTGGAGTATTGGAGATCGATGCAGCGGAATTGGATCCGGAGCTTAAGACGATGGATACTATGAATGCCCGGCTGATCTTTGAGAAGAACGCATCCCTTTGTGATCAGGCAATCGAAATACTGGATGAATTTTCGAAGGAAAAGCAATCCATGCTGGCATCCCTGGCAGGGAAACCGCTGATCGGAAGGAAGCAGGAGGAAGAAGCTATCCGGGATCAGGAAGAGATCCTGAGAACAGCCAGAGAAATCCAGGGATACCGGAAGAAGCTTACAGAGAACAATGCGGCAGCAGTTAAGATCGAGCAGCAGGAAGCAGCTCTTGCTCCATGGCTGAAGCTGGATATTCCGATGAACTTCGGCGGTACAGCGAAAGCAGCGGTACTTGTGGGAAGTATTGATGGAAATATAACTCTGGATCAGGTATACAGTCAGCTGGCAGCGGATGCACCACAGCTTGAAGCCTTTGACATTCGGGAAATCTCAAATGACGCCGGTAAGCTGAGCCTGGTGGTTGTCTGCCTGAAAGCACAGGCACAGGAACTGGAAGAAGCGCTTCGGATGCAGGGATTTGCAAGACCGGCACAGCTGGTATCAGAGGTTCCGGCACAGGAGCTGGAGAACCTTAAGAATGAAGTGGTACGCATTCAGGAAGAGTCCGAACAGATCCGGGAACAGATACGTGCTCTTCACGACAGGAAGAGCTCTCTTCAGCTTTTGTCCGATTATTTCCGGATCCGTGCACAGAAATATGAGGTATTAGGACAGCTCCGCCAGTCGGAGAGCACTTTTTTTGTGACAGGATATCTTCCGAAGAAACAGGTTTCTGCAATGGAGAAACGGCTTACGGAGAAGTACGATATTGTTTTTGAAGCAGAAGATGCTGAGGGAGAAAATGTTCCGGTTGCCCTTCAGAACGGCAAATTCGGAGCAGCAGGAGAGGGAGTTCTGGCAGCATTTGGTCTTCCCGGAAAGGGAGAGATCGATCCTTCCATGATCATGACAGCCTGCTATGTATTTCTTTTCGGACTGATGCTGTCAGACGCAGCATATGGACTGATCGTCTTTGCAGTTTGTCTGGGAGTACTTCTGAAGTTCCCCAGGATGGAGAGCGGAATGCAGAAATCCATCCGGCTTTTTATGTACTGTGGATTGTCCACTTTGTTCTGGGGCGTGATGTTTGGCGGATATTTCGGAGATTTTATCGATGTATTTTCGAAGGTATATCTGCACAGGCCGGTCACGGTGAAGCCGGTATGGTTTGCACCGTTAAATGAGCCAATGAGACTTCTGGTGTTCTCCATGCTGTTTGGTCTGATCCATATGTTTCTGGGAATGGGTCTTAAGGGCTACATGCTGTTACGTGACAGAAAATATCTCGACTTTTTCTGTGACGTAGTACTCTGGTTCCTGCTTCTTATGGGACTGATCTTGATCTTTATCCCAAGCAGCATGTTCCGTTCTATTTCTCAGATGGATCTGAACCTTTCACCGGCAGTGATACAGGTCGGAAAATGGATGGCGATCATCGGTGCGGTGGGAATTCTCTTCATGTCAGGAAGAGATAAGAAGAATCCATTCCTGAGGCTGGCGCTTGGAGCCTATGATCTTTACAATATCACGGGATGGGTCAGTGATATCCTTTCCTATTCCAGACTTCTGGCCCTGGGACTTGCCACCGGAGTTATCGCATCAGTTATGAACCAGATGGGAAGTATGCTGGGAGACAGTATTCTGGGATGGATCGTATTTATCCTTGTATTTGTGATTGGTCATATCTTTAACCTTCTGATCAATCTTCTGGGTGCATACGTGCACACCTGCCGATTACAGTACGTAGAGTTTTTCGGTAAATTCTTTGAGGGCGGAGGAAAAGAGTTCCACCCCTTCCGCGAAAATACAAAATATGTAGATATTAAGGAGGATTAATATTATGAGTGGTATCGTTTGGGCATTATTGGGAGCAGCAATTTCCGTAGCTCTTGCAGGTATAGGTTCCGCCATCGGTGTTGGTACAGCCGGCCGTGCAGCAGCAGGCGTTGTAACAGAAGACCCGGACAAATTTGCTAAGGTTCTGCTTCTTCAGCTTCTTCCCGGTACGCAGGGTATTTACGGACTGCTGGTAGCATTCCTTGCACTTTCCAAGGTTGGTATCCTGGGCGGCGGTGTTGCTGATATTTCCCTGGAAACCGGTCTTATGATCTTTGTGGCTTGTCTTCCGATTGCTATCGCAGGTCTTCTTTCTGCAATCCATCAGGGAAAAACTTCCGTAGCTTCCATCGGTATCGTAGCCAAGAAACCGGAGCAGTTCGGTAAAGCCATGCTTTTCCCTGCAATGGTTGAGACATATGCGATTCTGGCTCTTCTGATCTCCATTCTTGCAGTCAGCGGAATTCAGGTTTGATTCATCAGGAGGGGCAGAGCATGACAGGATTAGAGAAGATGGTAAGCCAGATTCTTGAAGAGGCCGATGCTTCTGCAGCCGTTACGATCAGTGATGCGGAGAAAAAAGCCGCAGAGATCCTCAGGGAAGCCGGAGAAAAGGCAGATAAGATCCGGCAGCAGAGAGAAGAACAGTCCAGGGCAAAGGTGAAAAGCTATGAAGAGCGGACAGCTTCCGCTGCAGATATGAAGAAGCGTACCGCAGTTCTTGCAGCCAAGCAGGAGCTGATCGGAAATGTGATCGCAGATGCCTGTGACCGTGTGAAGAATCTGGATGAAGAAAAATATTTTGAGATCCTTAAGAATATGGCTGAGAAATATCTTCTTCCAAGAGAAGGAGAGATCTGTTTTTCAAAAAAGGATCTGGAACGTATGCCGGCAGGTTTCCGTGAGGAAATAAAGAGCCTGGCACAGAAAAAGGGTGGTGTGCTGGAAATTTCCGGTGAAACCCGAAACATAGACGGAGGTTTTATCCTGATATACGGCGGCATTGAGGAAAACTGTTCCATTGATGCCATGTTCGCAGAGAAGCGGGATGAGCTTCTGGATCAGGTAAGAAAGATTTTGTTTGCGTAAAACACCATCGCAAAAAGGAGGGCGTGAATGATGTTTGGTGAAGATTATGCCTATGCGGTGGCGCGGATACGTGTTCTGGAGACCGGACTTCTGAATCAGGCGGCGATCGAGCAGCTTCTGGCATGTCAGGATGAGCAGCAGTGCCTTCAGATCCTTACAGAGAAGGGCTGGGGAAACGGTGATCCTGCAGCCGGTGCGGACGCCATTCTTTCCCGGGAGAGAGAAAAGATCTGGGAGATCATGGATTCGCTGGTAGCGGACCGATCTGTTTTTTCTGTTCTTTCTTATCAGGATCTTTTCCATAATATGAAAGCGGCTGTGAAGGCAAGCATCCTGCAAGGGGCAGCGCCGAATATTTTTTTCAGCGACTGTTCCATTGACGGAGAGGATATGGTGAAATTCCTGAAGGATAAGGAATATGATCGTTTTCCTGAGGATATGCGGGAAGCGGCAAGAGAAGCCTATGAGACCTTTTTGCACACAAGAGACGGACAGCTTGCGGATATTATCGTAGACAGGGCAGCACTGGATGCCATAAAAAAAGCCGGAGGACGATCAAAAGAAGAGATCGTCCGGCAGTATGCGGAATCCACGGTAGCGGTAGCAGATATCCGGATCGCAGTCCGTGCCTGCAAAACAGGAAAAAGTTCGGACTTTATGAAAAAAGCCATGGCAGAATGTGACACACTGGATAAGGAGAGACTGATCCACGCGGCAGTAAGCGGAATGGATCAGATCATGGGTTATCTGGCAGAAACGAAATATGGGGACGGAGCTCTGGCACTGGCGGAATCAGCTTCCGCTTTTGAGAGATGGTGTGATAACCAGATCATGGAGACCATCCGCCCTCAGCTGTATAATTCATTTTCACTGGGACCGCTGGTAGCCTATGTGCTTGCCCGTGAAAATGAGATCAAGACGGTGCGGATCATTCTCACCGGAAAGCGCAGCGGCCTTCCGGAAGAGTTTATCCGGGAAAGGGCAAGGGAAATGTATGTATAAGATCGCAGTTTTAGGTGATTATAACAGCATTTACGGGTTTGCGGCTCTTGGCCTTGATACTTTTCCGGTGGAGGATCCTGCAGAAGGTAAAGAGAAGCTTAACCGTCTGGCAGCCGGTGAATATGCGGTTATTTATATTACGGAACAGCTGGCGGCCCAGCTTTCCGCAGAGATCAGTAAATACAGTGAGGAGCTGATGCCTGCGATCATTCAGATTCCCGGAATTTCCGGAAATACAGGTGCAGGTATCGAAAATGTAAAGAAATCCGTGGAGACGGCAGTTGGCTCCGATATTCTTTTCAGTAATGAGTGACAAGAAAGCAGGTGATTGGTTCAGATGAGCAGAGGAACCATTAAGAAGGTGGCAGGACCGCTGGTAATTGCCAAGGGTATGCGGGATGCAAATATGTATGACGTGGTTCGTGTAAGCAGCCAGCGTCTGATCGGTGAGATCATTGAGATGCATGAAGATGAGGCTTCCATACAGGTATATGAGGAGACTTCAGGACTTCGTCCGGGAGAACCGGTAGAGTCCATGGAGGTGCCCCTTTCCGTGGAGCTTGGTCCTGGCCTTATTACAAGCATTTACGATGGAATACAGCGTCCGCTGGATGACATCATGAAGGTAGCAGGCAGCAACAACCTGAAACGAGGCGTTGAGGTTCCTGCCCTGAAGCGGGACAAAAAATGGAATTTCATTCCGGTTGCGAAGGTGGGAGATCCGCTGGAGGGCGGCGATGTTCTTGGAACCGTTCAGGAGACTATCGTTGTTACACAGAAGATCATGGTACCTCCCAATATGAAAGGTACTCTGAAGGAAATTAAATCCGGCGAGTTTACCGTGGATGAGACCGTTGCAGTTCTTTCCACAGCAGACGGCGATAAAGAGTTGACCCTGATGCAGCACTGGCCGGTACGACGTGGCCGTCCATATAAGAAGAAACTTCCGCCAGCTAAACCTCTGGTAACAGGACAGCGTGTTATTGATACCATGTTCCCTATTGCCAAGGGTGGTGTGGCAGCAGTTCCCGGCCCGTTCGGAAGCGGTAAGACGGTTATCCAGCATCAGCTTGCAAAATGGGCTGAGGCAGATATCGTGGTTTATATCGGCTGCGGTGAGCGTGGAAATGAGATGACAGATGTTCTGAACGAGTTCCCGGAGCTGAAGGATCCGAAAACAGGACAATCCCTGATGGAGCGTACGGTTCTGATCGCCAATACCTCAGATATGCCGGTTGCAGCTCGTGAGGCGTCGATCTATACAGGTATTACAATTGCGGAGTATTTCCGTGATATGGGATATTCCGTAGCATTGATGGCAGATTCTACTTCCAGATGGGCTGAGGCTCTCCGTGAGATGTCCGGACGACTGGAGGAGATGCCAGGCGAGGAAGGTTATCCTGCATATCTTGGTTCCCGTCTTGCACAGTTCTATGAGCGTGCCGGACATGTGATCTGCAGTGGAAAAGACGGAAGAGAGGGTGCCCTGACAGCGATCGGCGCCGTATCTCCTCCAGGTGGTGATATCTCCGAGCCGGTTTCCCAGGCGACACTTCGAATCGTAAAGGTATTCTGGGGACTGGATGCAAACCTTGCATACAAACGTCATTTCCCGGCGATCAACTGGCTGACCAGCTATTCTCTGTATCTGGACAGCGTTGGCGGATGGTTTGACGAAAATGTAGCGAATGACTGGATGAAGCTCCGTCAGAGAATGATGACCCTTCTTCAGGAAGAGGCAGAGCTGGAAGAAATCGTAAAGATGGTAGGTATGGATGCGCTTTCTCCGGGTGACCGACTGAAAATGGAAGCAGCCCGTTCCATCCGAGAGGATTTCCTCCACCAGAACTCTTTCCACGAGATCGATACCTACACATCTCTGGAAAAACAGCACAATATGATGCGTCTGGTACTTGCATTTTATGATGCGGGTCTGGATGCGCTGAAACAGGGCGCAGATATCAATGATATCGTAAAGCTTCCGGTACGTGAGCAGATCGGCCGTTATAAATATACAAAAGAAGATCAGCTGGCAGCAGAATATGAGAAAGTAACCCGCCAGCTGGCAGCAGAGACTGCAGAACTTCTGGGAAAGGAGGGCCTGTAAAATGCCAAAAGAATATAGGACCATACAGGAAGTTGCCGGCCCTTTGATGCTGGTACGGGGCGTTGAAGATGTAGCATTTGACGAGCTTGGTGAGATCGAGCTTGCCGATGGCGAAACAAGAAGATGCCGTGTTCTGGAGATCGACGGAAGCAATGCTCTGGTGCAGCTGTTTGAGAGCTCCACAGGTATCAATCTTTCCAACAGCAAGGTACGTTTCCTGGGACGGAGCATGGAGCTTGGTGTATCCGGCGATATGCTGGGTCGTGTTTTTGACGGACTGGGACGTCCCATTGATGACGGCCCGGAGATCCTTCCGGAGGAAAGAAGAGATATCAACGGACTTCCCATGAATCCGGCGGCCAGAAGCTATCCGGAGGAGTTTATCCAGACGGGTGTATCTGCGATTGACGGACTGAATACTCTGGTACGCGGACAGAAGCTTCCGATCTTCTCCGCATCCGGTCTTCCCCATGCACAGCTTGCGGCACAGATTGCAAGACAGGCGAAGGTTCGCGGAAAAGATGAGCAGTTTGCCGTTGTATTTGCAGCCATGGGTATCACTTTCGAGGAGTCAAACTTCTTCGTAGAGAGCTTTAAGGAAACCGGAGCTATAGATCGTACTGTTCTGTTTGTGAACCTGGCAAATGACCCGGCTGTTGAGCGTATCGCTACTCCGCGAATGGCACTGACAGCGGCTGAATATCTTGCCTTCGAAAAAGACATGCACGTATTGGTAATCCTTACGGATATCACAAACTATGCGGATGCTCTCCGTGAGGTTTCCGCGGCTCGTAAGGAGGTTCCGGGACGTCGTGGATATCCCGGATATATGTACACAGATCTTGCTTCTCTTTATGAGCGTGCAGGCCGTCAGAAAGGAAAATCAGGAAGTATCACCATGGTTCCGATCCTGACTATGCCTGAGGATGATAAGACCCATCCGATCCCGGACCTTACCGGTTACATCACAGAGGGACAGATCATCCTGAGCCGTGAGCTTTACCGTAAGGGAATCACACCGCCCATCGATGTTCTTCCGTCTCTGTCACGACTGAAGGATAAGGGTATCGGTGAAGGCAAGACAAGAGCAGACCATGCCAACACCATGAATCAGCTGTTTGCCGCATATGCCCGTGGTAAAGAGGCCAAAGAGCTGATGACCATTCTTGGTGAGGCAGCTCTCTCCGATATTGACCTGATCTATGCAAAATTTGCGGATGCTTTCGAGAAGGAATATGTTTCCCAGGGCTATCAGGCTAACCGTGATATTGAGGAAACACTGGCCATCGGCTGGAAGCTGCTTTCCATTCTTCCGAGAAGCGAGCTGAAACGTATCGATGACAAATTCCTTGATCAGTATTACGGAAAAGTATAAAGGGGGGATGATTTGTGGCATCAACACAGGTGAATCCTACCCGTATGGAGCTTACGAAGCAGAAAAAGAAGCTGGTGACTGCAGTACGTGGCCATAAGCTTCTGAAGGATAAGCGGGACGAGCTGATGAGACAGTTCCTGGATCTGGTACGGGAGAATATGGAGCTGCGAAAAAAAGTAGAAGCCGGTATCCGAAGCGCCAACACCAATTTTGTCATTGCAAAAGCAGGAATGTCGGAGGAGACGCTGAATACGGCATTGATGGCTCCCAAGCAGGAAGTTTATCTGGAAACCGGAAAAAAGAATGTCATGAGTGTGGATATTCCTGTTTTTGAATACAAAACAAGAACACCGGATGCCAACGATATTTATTCCTATGGCTTTGCTTTTACATCCAGTGATCTGGACGGAGCGGTAAAATCCCTGGCAGACATCCTGCCGGATATGCTTCGTCTGGCAGAAGTGGAAAAGGCCTGTCAGCTTATGGCTTCCGAGATCGAAAAAACAAGGCGTCGTGTAAATGCCCTGGAGCATGTCATCATACCGGAAGCACAGGCAAACATCAAATACATCACCATGAAGCTGGATGAGAACGAGAGAAGTACCCAGATCCGACTGATGAAGGTGAAAGATATGATGCTGGAGGAGGCACATCATTATAAGGAGCGGGAGGCAGAGCGCGGAGCGTAAAGCGCAGCCATCCTGAAAGAAAAAGAAAAGTTTATATAGAAAGTTTTAAGTAACGGAAAGGAGATGTCCCTGTACTGTGTGAAATTTCGGCAGTGCAGGGGCGTTTTATTTATAAAATATTTAGCTTTTGTTATCAGAAAATCAAGAAAAATACAGTATAATAGATAATAAGCAAATCAGACAGCTGCAGATGCAGAAATATAAAAGAAAGCTGCTCTGTCTGCTGAAAAATAAAGAAATGAAAAATAAAGAAAGAGGAGAAAGCTGATCTGACCAGGTAAACTGCCGGGCAGCTGCATGGCTATGAACAGCTGGCAAAGCAGATTGCGGTAGCGTCTGATCAGTAAGAGGTATATGAATATTTTACAGTCAATACAACAGCTGGACGGAGAAATCCTTCTCCTGATCCAGCGATATTTAAGAACGGATATGCTGACACCATTTATGAAATCTGTTACATTTCTGGGAAACGGAGGATGGTTCTGGATCCTCTGTGCAGTTGTTCTTCTTGCTGTTCCAAAGACGAGAAAAACAGGCTATGCGGCAGCCTTGTCCCTGATCTTCGGGGCGATCGTTACCAACCTGCTTCTTAAAAATATAGTGGCAAGACCAAGGCCTTTTGCGGAAATCGAAGCTCTCATCCCTATGATCACCAAACCGAAGGATTTCTCTTTTCCGTCAGGTCACACCACAGCATCCTTTGCCGTTGCTCTGGTAATGCTCCGGATGCTTCCGAAGAAATTCGGAATCCCGGCAGTAGTTCTGGCAGCACTGGTGGCATTTTCCAGACTGTATCTTGGTGTCCATTATCCGACAGATGTTCTGACCGGATTCGTGATCGCGCTGGTGGGAAGCATGTTGTCAGTATGGATCGTGCGAACGAAACCGGAAGACAAACAGGTACACTAGCATTGTCCATAGGAAATATGAAACACTTTACCTGGACAAAGTATTGACACGCTGAAGCAAGACGGGGTAAAATTGTAGACAGTACAACAGATTCTGGCTATGGTAGAAATAATGATATGAAACCCTGTAAAATCGGATAAAAGGAGAGAGCACAAAATGATATCAGAAAAAATGAAACCCTACGTAAAAAATAATTCCGCCATCCGTATGATGTTTGAGGAAGGAAACCGCCTCCGTGCGAAATACGGCGCAGACAAGGTTTTTGATTTCAGTCTCGGAAATCCAAGTGTACCGGCACCGGACAGCGTCCGCGAAGCAATTATCGAGCTTGTAAACACTACGGATCCGACAGTTCTTCACGGATATATGAGCAACGCAGGCTTTGAGGATGTACGCCAGACCATCGCAGAATCCCTCAACAGACGTTTCGATACGAAATTTTCCGCAAAGAATCTGATCATGACCGTCGGTGCTGCAAGCGGACTGAATGTGATCCTGAAAACAATCCTGAATCCTGGAGAAGAGGTGATCGTTTTTGCGCCATATTTTCTGGAATACGGTGCATATGTCCGCAATTATGATGGTGTCCTTGTGGAAATCTCTCCAGATACCACAACCTTCCAGCCAAATCTCGCTGAGTTTGAACAGAAGATCACACCGAAGACAAGAGCGGTTATCGTAAACACCCCACACAATCCTACCGGAGTTGTATATTCAGAAGAAACGATCAAGAAGCTTTCCGCAATCCTGGAAGCAAAACAGAAAGAGTTCGGAAGTGTGATCTACCTGATCTCCGATGAGCCATACCGTGAGCTGGCTTATGATGGCGTGGAGGTCCCATACCTGACGAAATATTATAACAATACTGTTGTGGGCTATTCCTACAGCAAATCTCTTTCCCTTCCGGGTGAACGTATCGGATATCTGGTGATCCCTGATGAGGCAGACGGAAGCGAAGAGCTGATCTCTGCAGCAACCATTGCAAACCGTACACTTGGCTGTGTAAATGCACCGTCCCTGATCCAGAAGGTAGTTGCAAAATGTGTAGACGCCAAGACGGATCTTGTAGCTTATGATAAAAATCGGCAGGCACTTTATAATGGCCTGAAAGAATGCGGATTTGAGTGTATCAAACCACAGGGTGCCTTCTATCTCTTTGTAAAATCTCCGGTTGAAGACGAAAAAGCCTTCTGTGAAGCCGGTAAGAAATATAACATTCTTATGGTACCGGGAAGCTCCTTCGCATGCCCCGGTTATGTGAGACTTGCATATTGTGTATCCTATGAGACAATTGTGAATTCTCTTCCTGAATTTAAAAAACTTGCAGCAGAGTATGGCTTGAAATAAACGGTCATTACAAAGCAGTTGAATAAAAGATCCCCGGTACAGTCTGTTTATGCAGCCCTGTATCGGGGATCTTTTGCAAGAGGGAATAAGCAAATGAAACGTAGTCGGGAGTGAATAGACTCCCGACTGTGTTTCATTAAAAGGATGTTCCACATTTATTTGGCTTTTTTCTTTTCTTTATTTGGCATTTCTCCGTAGTAAGCTTTCAGATAGATATCTTTCAGCTCGGATACAAGCGGATATCTCGGGTTGGCACCGGTACACTGGTCATTGAAGGCCTGCTCGGACATCTCATCCAGAGTTTCCAGGAAATGTTTCTCATCTACGCCGTAATCACGGATCGTCGGCAGGATCTCGATAGTTCTCATAAGCTCATCCAGTTTAGCAAGAAGTTTTTCGAATACTTCTGCATCGTTCTTGCCTGTAAGACCTACAGAACGTCCGATCTCAGCGTAGCGTGCAAGTGTCTTCGGATACTGATACTGTGGGAAAGTACCCATCTTAGTCGGAACCTCAGCACTGTTGTAACGCATAACATCCAGAAGAACAACTGCGTTTGCGATACCGTGTGGCAGGTGGTGGAAAGCACCGAGCTTGTGAGCGAGAGAGTGGTTAACGCCGAGGAATGCATTGGCGAATGCAAGACCTGCCATGCAGGAAGCGTTAGCCATGTGATCTCTGGCCTCTACGTCATTGCCATCTTTATATGCACGCGGCAGATACTCAAATACAAGCTTGATCGCTTTCAGTGCAAGACCATCGGTGTAATCGGAAGCCATCATGGAAACATAAGCCTCAATGGCATGTGTCATAACATCGATACCGGAAGCACGGGTAAGTCCCTTCGGTGCGCTCATCATGTTATTGGTATCTACGATCGCCATATCCGGGAGAAGCTCGTAATCAGCCAGTGGCCATTTAACGCCGGTATCCTGATCTGTGATGATGGCGAAAGGAGTAACCTCGGAGCCTGTACCGGAAGAGGTCGGGATCGCTACGAAGTAAGCTTTTTTACCCATCTTCGGGAATGTATAAACTCTCTTACGGATATCCAGGAAGTCCATGGACATATCGGAGAAGTCAGCGTCCGGATTCTCATAAAGCATCCACATAACCTTGCCGGCATCCATTGCGGAACCGCCGCCAAGAGCGATGATGCAGTCTGGCTCAAAGGCTGTCATAGCCTTGGCACCGGCTTTGGCGGAAGCGAGAGACGGGTCAGGAGCTACATCAGAGAAGCATGTATGAACGATGCCCATCTGATCCAGTTTATCTTCAATCGGTTTGGTGTAGCCATTCTTGTAGAGGAAGGAGTCTGTTACGATGAAGCAGCGTTTCTTGCCCATAACAGTACCGAGCTCATCAAGAGCAACCGGCATACAGCCCTTCTTAAAGTAAACCTTTTCCGGTGTTCTCATCCAGAGCATATTCTCTCTCCTTTCAGCAACAGTCTTGGTATTGAGAAGGTGTTTGACACCAACGTTCTCGGATACGGAGTTACCGCCCCAGGAACCGCAGCCAAGAGTAAGGGATGGAGCAAGCTTGAAGTTATAAAGGTCACCGATACCACCCTGGGAAGAAGGTGTATTGATAAGGATACGGCAGGTTTTCATAGTTGCTTCGAATTTATCCATCTTCTCTGTTTCATTTACGTTGATGTAGAGGGAAGAGGTATGACCATAGCCGCCGTCTGCAACGAGCTGCGCAGCCTTTGCAACAGCATCGTCAAAATTCTTGGCCTTGTACATGGCAAGTACAGGGGAAAGCTTCTCGTGTGCGAATTCTTCGCTGATATCAACGGACTCAACCTCACCGATCAGGATCTTGGTCTCAGCCGGTACAGTAACGCCTGCCATTTCAGCGATAGTAGCAGCCTTCTGTCCTACGATCTTGGCATTCAGTGCACCGTTGATAAGGATGGTCTTTCTGACTTTCTCGATCTCGTCTTTTTTAAGGAAGTAGCATCCTCTGTAAAGGAACTCTTCCTTCACTTCTTTATAAATGCTCTCCAGAACAGTTACGGACTGCTCGGAAGCACAGATCATACCATTGTCAAAGGTCTTGGAGTGGATGATGGAGTTAACTGCAAGACGGATATCTGCGCTGTCATCAATAATGGCAGGTGTATTTCCGGGTCCTACACCAACAGCCGGTTTACCGGAGGAGTAAGCTGCTTTGACCATTCCGGGACCACCGGTGGCAAGGATGATATCTGCGTTCTGCATTACCATGTTGGTAAGGTCAAGGCTTGGGATATCGATCCATCCGATGATTCCTTCCGGCGCACCTGCGGCAACAGCTGCTTCCAGAACAACTTTTGCAGCTTCAATAGTGGATTTCTTAGCACGCGGATGCGGGCTGATGATGATCGCATTACGGGTTTTCAGGGAAATAAGAGATTTATAGATTGCTGTGGAGGTCGGGTTGGTTGTAGGGATAACTGCAGCGATCAGTCCTACAGGTTCCAGGATCTTCTTGAGTCCGTATGCCTTGTCTTCTTCTACAACACCACATGTCTGAGTGTTCTTATATGCATTGTAAACATACTCTGCTGCGTAATGGTTCTTGATAACCTTGTCTTCCATGATACCCATGCCTGTTTCCTCAACAGCCATTTTGGCAAGAGGGATACGCATCTTGTCAGCAGCAGTAGCAGCTGCCTTAAAGATCTTGTCAACCTGCTCCTGTGTGTAGGTAGCAAAGATCTTCTGTGCTTCTTTCATTGCAGCCATTTTCGCGGTCAGGGCTTCTGGAGTGTCGATGATGGTAGGGATAGTTTCTTTCTTTGCCATGTGGAATCCTCCTGTTTTCATATGATAATGGTCTGTGGTCCTGCGGGCTTATCCTTTTTTCGCCGGCAGATGCTGCAGAGTTTTTGTAAGTCCCCGCGCTGCGTTTCGTTGTTGATTCAATCTGATTGAATTTTCAGTTTCGATACTGATATAGTATCAAAATTCTGAAAAAAACGCAAATTCTGAATTTTGTCGCTATGTGCAAAATGACGAACAGAAAAATCGGGGAAAATACTGTAAATTTTACTTTGCAGAACGCTGAATTATTGGAAAAATCTTAAAAAAAATTTTTGAAATTCAGCACTGTGCACAAAAAACATGTTAAAAAATTGTCAGCACTGACAAAAAACATGCACACATATGAAGGGTGGGCAAAAGATAAAACGCAGCATGTAGTTAAAATATTAACGTTAAACTTTTGTCAAACGATCATGTACACATTATAATTCAAGTGATTCCAGACGTCAATAGAGAATTCGATAAATAATTAACAAAAATACGGAATAATTTTGATGAAAAAATCACAAAAATATTGTGGCAAAGTAAAGCGTGATAACATAAGAAACCAAAAAACTTGAAATTATTTAAATTTTCAGAATAATTAGGCGGAAATTATCGGGATTTTTTTCAGAAATGCAGAAAAAAACTGCCATACAGGAAATGCTTCCCATATGGCAGTTTATATAAATATAGGTCAGGCGGATAAAAGCATCCGCATTCACTATGCGGCTTTGCGCCGAATTACTGTAAAAGGTTTCTGCTCAACAGTAAATGATAGCCAGGTTCGATCAGCTCTTGCGGAATGCGGCACGTTTTCTGTCTCTGGAGTCCAGAATACGTTTACGGATACGAAGGCTTGTCGGTGTTACCTCAAGAAGCTCATCCTGGTCGATGAATTCAATGGCCTGCTCAAGACTTAAGATCTTTGGCGGAACAAGCTTCAGTGCATCGTCAGCGGAAGAGGAACGAGTATTGGTAAGGTGCTTGGTCTTGCAGACATTCAGTTCGATATCCTCGGCCTTTCCGTTCTGTCCGATGACCATACCGCTGTACACCTTCTCGCCAGGTCCGACAAAGAGAGTACCACGCTCCTGAGCAGAGAAAAGACCGTAGGTAACAGTCTCGCCTGCCTCGAAAGCGATGAGGGAACCCTGTTTACGGTAAGGGAAGTCTCCCTTGTATGGTGCGTATCCGTCAAACATGGTGTTCAGGATACCGGTACCCTTGGTGGAGGTAAGGAATTCGTTACGGAATCCGATTAGTCCACGGGAGGGGATGGAGAACTCGAGACGTACAGTTCCGTCGCTTGCTGTGCTCATACCCTGAAGCTCACCTTTACGCTCGCTGAGTTTCTGGATGATAGTACCGGAAAATTCTTCCGGAACGTCAACGTATGCGATTTCGATCGGCTCCAGTTTACGTCCACGCTCGTCTGTGTGATAGAGAACCTCCGGTTTGCTGACTGCAAACTCGTATCCCTCACGGCGCATGTTCTCAATAAGAACGGAGAGGTGAAGCTCACCACGGCCGGAAACCTTGAAGCACTCGGTTGTATCGGTGTCTTCTACACGAAGGCTGACGTCTGTGTTCAGCTCACGGTAGAGACGGTCACGAAGGTGACGGGAAGTGATGTATTTACCTTCCTGTCCTGCAAGAGGACTGTCGTTTACAAGGAAGTTCATGGAGATTGTTGGCTCGGAAATCTTCTGGAACGGAATGGACTCCGGGTTGTCTCCTGCACAGAGGGTATCTCCAATGTGGATATCCGCGATACCGGAGATTGCAACAATAGCTCCGATGGTAGCGCTTTTAACTTCAACTTTGTTCAGTCCGTCAAATTCGTAGAGTTTGCTGATCTTTACGCGCTCGTGTTTGTCAGGGTCATGATGGTTCAGAAGCATCAGCTCCTGGTTCACGGAAATGGTTCCGCGCTCAACCTTACCGACACCGATACGGCCTACATACTCATTGTAGTCGATGGTGCTGATAAGAACCTGTGTATCTCCGTCCGGATCTCCCTCCGGAGCAGGGATCGCATCAAGGATGGTCTCAAAAAGAGGAGCCATATTCTCAGGCTTATCATCGAGGTTACGAACTGCGTAGCCGGCCTTTGCGGAGGCATACAGGAACGGGCAGTCCAGCTGTTCGTCAGATGCGTCCAGATCCATGAGAAGCTCCAGAACCTCGTCGACAACCTCCTCCGGACGTGCTTCCGGACGGTCGATCTTATTGATGCAGACAATAACATGCAGGTTCAGTTCGAGAGCTTTACGAAGTACAAATTTAGTCTGAGGCATGGCACCCTCGAAGGCGTCCACAAGAAGAATAACGCCGTCTACCATCTTCAGCACACGCTCTACCTCGCCGCCGAAGTCCGCATGACCTGGAGTATCGATGATATTGATTTTTACATCCTTATAATGAACTGCGGTGTTTTTGGAGAGAATCGTAATGCCGCGCTCACGCTCAATATCGTTGGAGTCCATGACACGTTCCTGGACTTCCTGGTTCTCACGGAAAACACCGCTCTGTTTCAAAAGCTCGTCAACAAGTGTTGTTTTACCGTGATCGACATGGGCGATAATGGCCACGTTACGAACATCTTCACGCTTGGTCTTCATATAATCCAAATCCTTTCTTTCCATATATAAGTAATCTTTTTTGTTAAAAATGATGTCCAAATTTATAGTCTATCACATTTTTGTGAGATTACAAGACATAAAAAAATATTTTTGGTTTTTCATTTTTCAGGCATATTATACCGTAAATACACATAGATTGATATAGACGAAATACACGAAGAGGAAGGAGAGCTACTTATTATGGCAGATAAAATTATTGAAAACAATCAGGTATCCGTTATGGGACGGATCGCTACGGGGTTTACTTTCAGCCATCAGGTCTTTGGAGAAGGATTTTACATGATGGATATCCTGGTAAAACGTCTCAGCGATTCGGAGGACAGGATCCCGGTGATGGTGTCTGAGCGGCTGATCGATATCACACAGGATTATGTGGGAGAATATATCGAGATCCACGGACAGTTCCGATCCTATAACCGTCATGAAGAAAAGAGAAACCGGCTTGTGCTTTCAGTCTTTGCCCGGGAAGTGAAGTTTGTGGGGGAGGAAGAAGAAACTGTGCCGGTCAATCAGATCTTTCTGGACGGATATATCTGTAAACCGCCTGTATACAGAAAAACACCGTTGGGAAGAGAGATCGCAGATCTTCTGATGGCAGTTAATCGACCTTACGGAAAATCCGATTACATACCATGTATATGCTGGGGAAGAAATGCCAGATATGCTTCTGCTTTTGAAGTAGGCGGGCATGTACTGATCTGGGGCAGGATCCAGAGCAGGGAGTACATGAAACGGATTAGTGAAAACGAAACAGAAAAAAGGATTGCCTATGAAGTTTCGGTGAGTAAATTGGAATATGTTGAGTAACATTGGATATATTTTGGAATAGTGGTGAGAACATTAAGGTAACACTTGCATTTCCAGCCAATCTGCGGTAATATTAAAAAAATCAGAAAAATGGGGGAATTACCGGTTTCACTAACAGTAAGAGGAAAAATCATGGAAAGAGAAATAACAGAGGTTTATTGCGGGAACGGGAAAGGAAAGACAACTCTGGCTGTAGGCCAGGGGCTGCGCTTTGCTACACAGGGAAAAAGTGTGATCATCATACAGTTCCTCAAGGGCAGGGAACGCAGAGAACTGGATTTCCTTGAGGAACTGGATAATTTTGATTTCAAGATTTTCCGTTTCGAAAAAATGGACACCTGCTATAATGACCTAAGTGAGCAGGAAAAGGCAGAAGAGAGAACCAATATTCTCAATGGCCTTAATTTCGCACGGAAGGTAATTGCTACCAGAGAGTGTGATTTTCTGCTGCTGGATGAGATCCTCGGGCTTATGGATAAAGGAATCGCTCCAGTTGAGACGATCATCGATATGCTTAAGCAGAAGGATGAAAGTATGCATATAATTATGACCGGACGCTGGCTTCCGGATGCTTTGAAGCCCTATGTGGATAGTATTACCACGATAACAACAGAGCTGACTGACCAGGAACGGGAATAAGCAATATTTCACAGAAGAAAGAAGGAGGAAGACAAATGGCAATTTTTAAAGGAACAGGCGTTGCAATCGTAACACCTATGTATGAAGACGGTAAAGTGAATTTTGAGAAACTTGAGGAGATCCTTGAGGATCAGATCGCGAACAGCACAGACGCCATCGTTATCTGTGGAACAACAGGAGAATCTTCTACTCTGACACACGGAGAGCATCTTCAGACAATTAAGTTCACAATTGATAAAGTTAACAAACGTGTGCCTGTTATCGCAGGAACAGGTTCCAATTGTACAGAGACAGCGATCATGATGTCCAAGGAAGCAGCTTCCTATGGCGCAGACGCTCTTCTTATTGTAACACCTTACTATAACAAGGCTACACAGAAGGGTCTTATCGCTCACTACACAGCAATTGCCAATGCAGTTCCGGAAACTCCGCTCATCATGTACAACGTACCGAGCCGTACAGGCTGCAACATCCAGCCGGCTACAGCAGCTTACCTTGCGAAGAATGTAAAGAACATTGTCGGAATCAAGGAAGCAACAGGAGATCTTTCCCAGATCGCCAAGATGATGTCTCTGGCAGACGGACAGCTTGAGCTTTACTCCGGAAATGATGATCAGGTACTTCCGATTCTTTCTCTTGGCGGACTTGGAGTTATTTCCGTACTTTCCAACGTTGCACCGAAGTTTACACATGACATGGTCATGAAATATTTCGACGGCGACACCAAGGGAGCAACAGAGGATCAGCTGAAAGCTCTTCCGCTGATCAATGCGCTGTTCAGCGAAGTAAACCCGATTCCTGTTAAGACGGCTATGAACCTTATGGGAATGAACGTAGGGCCGCTTCGTATGCCGCTCTGCGAGATGGAAGAGGACACAAAGGCAGCTCTTGCAAAAGAGATCGAGAAATTCGGCCTTAAGCTTGCTAAATGATCTGACTGTAAGCGAAAGGTAAAGGAGAATATACTATGGTAAAAATCATCATGCACGGCTGCAACGGACATATGGGCCAGGTCATCAGCGGCATTGTGGAGAAAGATCCGGATGCTGAGATCGTAGCAGGTATTGATATTGCAGATCAGGGAAAAAACAGCTATCCGGTATTCACCGATATTGACGCATGTCAGGTAGAGGCAGATGCGATCATTGATTTTTCTTCCGCAAAGGCAACAGACAAGCTTCTTGAGTACAGCGCGGCACGCCAGATCCCGGTTGTTCTGTGCAGTACCGGTTTAAGCCAGGAGCAGCTTGCAAAAGTGGAAGAAACATCCCGAAAGGTAGCAGTGCTGAAATCCGCAAACATGTCTCTTGGTATCAACACACTTCTGAAGCTGGTTCAGGACGCAGCCAGGGTTCTTGCAGCTGCAGGCTTTGATATGGAGATCGTAGAGAAGCATCACCGCCTGAAATTAGACGCACCAAGTGGTACTGCACTTGCGCTGGCAGACAGCATTAATGAAGCTATGGATAATCAGTATCATTATGTATATGACCGCAGCCAGAAACGTGAAAAACGCGATGATAAGGAGATCGGTATCTCCGCAGTTCGCGGCGGAACTATCGTAGGTGAGCATGAGATAATTTTTGCAGGTCAGGACGAAGTGATCGAGTTCAAGCATACTGCATATTCCAAGGCTATTTTTGGAAAAGGTGCTGTAGAAGCAGCCAAATTCCTTGCAGGCAAACCGGCAGGACGTTATGATATGAGTGACGTGATCGGCTGATCCTGACAGATTGAGCCGCAACAGAATAAAATTACAGGTAATACAGATGGGGTTCGTGTAAGATCGGACCCCGTCTTTTTTTGATGAAATTGCGGTTTTTGAAATTTTTCCCAGAATAGGATAGCGGAAAAAGTGCCATATTAGGAATACAGAATTTTTTAGAAAAAGGAGAAGATCATATGAAAAAATGGAAGGCGATTCTTTTTGGTACTTTGCTTACCCTGTCTCTGTGTACATTTACAGCCTGCGGCACAGAGGTAAACAATGCGGATGAAACAGTGGATGAAAAAGATAAAAATACGAAGGATAAGGAAAAAGATACAAACGAAAATACTGCCGCAGAAGATGAAACTATGGAAGAAAAAGCAGACAATGACGGTGTGAAGGACAATGGAGAGAGCATTAAGGATTCCGGCACGGATAACAATGAGATGTCCGATGGAAATATTACCGTGACGCCTGCAGGAAATGGAAATAACGGGACAGCAGCACCCGGAGCTGCGGATGCTGACAGAAACGAAAATGACGGAACTGTATCCGGTGAGCTGGGTGACAGTGTAAAGGACCTTGGCGACGGCGTAGGTAATGCAGTGGATGATATCGGAAACGCAGTGGGAAATGCGGTAGAAGGAAGGTAACAGATATTTTACCACAGCATTGCATAAAACTGTTTCAGATGCTATTATCAGTGCATGGAAAGAAGATGGAGGATAGGATTATGAAATTCAGACCATGCATTGATATACATAACGGAAAAGTAAAACAGATCGTAGGAGGAAGCCTGAAGGATCAGGGGGATCAGGCGGCAGAAAATTTTGTGTCAGAGCAGGATGCGGCATTCTATGCAGAGCTTTATAAGAAGGCAGGATTAAAGGGTGGTCATGTGATCCTTCTGAACGGAAAGGATTCCCCGAACTATGAAGCAACGAAAGTCCAGGCACTTCAGGCTCTGGGAAAATATCCCGGAGGGCTTCAGATCGGAGGCGGCATCTGCCCGGAGAATGCGGCAGAATATCTGGGGGCTGGCGCCAGCCATGTGATCGTAACCTCCTATGTGTTTAAAAACGGAGTGATCTCCTGGGAAAATCTGGAGAAGATCCGTGATGCTGCAGGGAAAGAACATCTTGTACTTGACCTGAGCTGTCGCAAAAAAGATGGCAAATATTATATTGTCACAGACCGATGGCAGAAATTTACAGAAGAGATCGTGACACCGGAGCTGATGGAAAGGCTTGGAAGCTTCTGCGACGAATTTCTGGTCCATGCAGTGGATGTGGAAGGAAAGGCCCGAGGTGTGGAAACAGAGCTTGCAAAGCTTCTGGGACAGTATACAGCTCATCCGGTGACCTATGCAGGCGGTGTGGGTTCTATGGCAGATATTGAAGAGCTTCGAAAAGCAGGTCAGGGCAGACTGGATGTGACTGTTGGCAGTGCTTTGGATATTTTTGGCGGAAGTATACCCTTTGAAGCTCTGGCTAAAATGAAATAGTATATACAAATAGTGAAGTAGATGCTTTTGTCCCATCAATCTTCTGGCACTGGTGTGCAGATATACATTTGTAATGAATTAATTAGATGAAATACTCTAATAGTTGCGCATTCACGACAAAAAAAACATTTTGAAGGAATATATCGAATAAATTTGGAAAAAATTTATGAAATTTTTGAAAAGTGATGTTAAAATTCAATTTAATATGTTATAATAGCAACATAAAACAGCAAAGGGGATGGAAGTCATGAAATTTATTATTAGTGGAAAGAATATAGCAGTAACCGAAGGACTTAAAACAGCTGTTGAGGACAAGCTTGGTAAACTTGAAAGGTATTTCACTCCTGAAACTGAGATTTCAGTAACCTTAAGCGTTGAGAAGGATCGCCAGAAGATCGAGGTAACGATCCCTGTGAAAGGTAACATTATTCGTTCCGAGCAGGTAAGCAATGATATGTATGTATCCATCGATCTGGTTGAAGAGGTAATTGAGCGTCAGCTTCGTAAATACAAGAACAAGATCGTTGACAAGCAGCAGGAATCCACAAACTTCCAGAAGGCATACCTTGATAAGGATTATGAAGAGGATGAGGAAGTTAAGATCATCCGTACCAAGAAATTCGGGATCAAACCAATGTATCCGGAAGATGCATGCGTACAGATGGAGCTTCTCGGACATAATTTCTTTGTATTCTTTAATGCTGAGACAGAGCAGGTTAACGTAGTTTATAAACGTAAAGGAAATACTTACGGACTGATCGAACCAGAGTTCTGATAGGGAATTTTATTATCACAACTGAATATTGAATGGAAGGCTCCGGGAATCTGTGTGAGAAATCGGCAGGTTTCCGGAGCCTTTTATGTCACAGCAAAATCAGGCTTCTTTTCTGTTGCAAGCAATAGGGGAGAATTATATAATGAAGACATATGCGAAAGGAGAAAGGAAAAAGAAGCTTCCTGTGGTGATCTTAAGTGTAGCTCTTGGTATGACCATGATACCGGCTACCTGTATGGCAGCGGAATTTAACAGTGGTGACACCATAAAAGAACAGACTGTGGAGGACCTGGAACTGAGTTCCGGAGAAAACAATACAAAGGATTCCCAAAAGTCAGAAATACAATGGACAGGATTTAAATGGGACAGCTATTCCCAGGCAGAGATAACGCTTACGTCAGCCGTTAACGGCGTCTGCTATTATAAATGGGCAGAGCGAGGGGAAGACGGAAATCCCCAGGTGCCTCAGATCGAGACCGGAAATACCGTGAATGATGAGGTTTTGATCAGTGAGGATGAAGAGTTCGGGATCACACTTGCAGACCTGGATACAGACCAGGCAGTTGATCTGTATATCCAGATTGAGGATGAGAATGGGAAATTAAGTGATCTGAAGCGGATGGAGCTGGATCAGGACAGCCGCCCGGCGAAAAAAACAGATTCTGCAAAAAAACATAAAGCATCCAAACCAAAGGCAGAGGACAGTACGGTAGAGGGGCTGGATTCTCCTCTGGAATTCTACCCGGATACATTTTATGATTTTAAGGTTATCGGTGCCGGTACCGATAATGAGGATCCGGAAAACGGAGACATTAAGTGGGTGCCTGTTTATTGGAGTACATCTGCGAATCCGAATTCCAACCGGATCCGAAGCACCTGGAAGATCGGTTCCAAGGAAGGAATCGACCAGGAGGGAACTTTTAATCTGTATGTTTTCTTCCGCAAATATACCTGCAGGGATTCCAAATGGCAGTCTACGGATAAGATACAGTCTGTACAGTACAAGTTTCAGTCAGCCCCACTTTCTGAAAAATAATACTGTGTGGAGTGCGAATATCTCCTTGACATAACAAATATGTAACTCACGGAGAAAAGGAGGAAGGTAAATGAAGAAAAAAGTTCTGGCACTTTTTTTAAGTGCCGCGCTTTGTGTGACGGTGTTTCCGGCAACCGGTATGGCTGCAGAGTTTGGCAGCGGTGATGCAGAAATCACAGAAAATGCTGGGGACAGCCAGGAGATGTTTTCCGCAGAGGAAACTACAGAGTCTATGGGAGAGACTGAGCAGCCTGCAGAAGACAGTGAGGATATTTCTGAGGAAATGGTGGATAACTCTTCCGATGCAACCATGGAAGATGTGGAAAACGAGGAAAATGCGGAGAACAGCGAGGATGCTTTCGGCGGAGCTGAGGAAGGAGTTTCAGAAGAGATCTCCAGTGAGGATGATCCGGAAGTATTATTGACAGAACTGATACCTGAAGAAGCAGGAGACAGTATAGAAGAAAACGCAGAAGCTATGTCAGCGTCAGCTCCAGAGCTGACAGTGACACCGACAGCGGGTCCGGAACCGACAGTGACACCGACAGCGGGTCCGGAGCTGACAGTGACACCGACAGTGGATCCTGAACTGACAGTGACACCAACACCGGTGCCAAAAATAAACGTAAAATGGACCGGAGAAAAATGGGTAAGCCGCAGTTCTGTAAATGTGACACTTAAAGTTGATGCAAACGGAGCCTGCTACTACAAAGCTGTAGCGAGAAAAAAGGACGGAACATCTGATGTTCCGAGGGTCGACACGGGAAACTCTCGTGTGGCGGTTACTGCAAACAGAAGCTTTGTGATATATCTTAAGAATCTGGATACAGAGAAAGAATTTGATCTGTATCTTAAGGTATTGGGTTCAGACGGAAGAACCAGCAATCTGAAAAAATTAAAGTTGAATTACAGGGGAACCCGCCCGAGATATGATGTGACGCCGACACCAGCCTATACACCTTATATACCGGATGTTAAAGATAGTTTTGTAAGAGGTTTGGATTCTCCGCTGAAATTTACTCCGAATAAATATTATAATTTTACCGTGACCGGTGCGGGAACTACAAATTCAAATCCCGGGCCTGGAGATGTGAAGTGGATGCCGGTTTACTGGAGTACTTCACCAAATCCAACCGATAACAGGAAGAATACTACTTGGCGGATCGGATCTGCCAAAGGAATAAACAAAGCCGCAACTTATAACATGTATATCTTTTTCCAGAAGTATGTTTATCAGAAATCTGAATGGAAAAAGACTGATGAAGTACAGTCAGCCGTATACCAGTTCCGGTCCGCGGCCTTAACAACTGTAAAGCTCACCACTCCCGGGCTATCCGGCACTTCCAACAGCCCTGCCGGCATCGTCTTCAAATGGAAAAAAGCTGCAAATGCTTCCGGCTATAAGATCTATCGAAGGACCGGAAACAGCAGCAAGTGGGTCAATATCGCTACCGTAAGCGGAAGCAATACGCTGGTCTACACAGACGGATCAGTAAAAGCAGGAACCATGTATACTTATACAGTCCGCGCATACAAGGGCTCTGCTTTAAGTGCTTACAACAAAAACGGCAGCCGGATCGTCCGCCTGACAGCTCCTGTGCAGTACAAACCGTCCAGCAAGGCTTCCGGGAAGCTGACTGTCCGCTGGAAAAAAGCAGCTGGCGCTTCCGGCTATCAGATCCAGTATGCGGCCTCAAGGTCCATGAGAGGGTCCAGGACAGTGTCCGCCAGTGCACTGACCCGAACACTTTCCGGTTTGAAAAAGGGAAGCACTTATTATGTTCGTATCCGTGCATACAAAAAAGTGAGCGGAAAGACATATTACGGTGCCTGGAGCAGTGTGAAAAATGTAAAAGTAAGAAAATAAGATCTGTAATATCCCGCGGGATCCTCGAAAACAGGATCCTATGCGGGATATTTTCTGTTGTTCCTGACATGATTTGTTAAATAATTGTTCATTGTTTTTATAACAGGAAAGTGGTAGAATATATACCATATGTGATCCAGTATAACGGATATCAACAGAGAACTGGAATGATCCAAAATTGGACAGATCAGAGACAGCAGTCTTATTCGAATAAAATGATTGGAGCAGAAACATGAATGTTTTTTCAAAAGTATTTGGAACCCGCAGCCAGCGTGAGGTAAAACGTATCATGCCGCTGGTTGAAAAAACCGAGAGCTATCAGTCTCAGATGCAGCAGCTTACGGATGAGCAGTTACGAGACAAGACAAGAGAATATAAGAAACGTCTTGCAGAAGGTGCAACACTGGATGATCTTCTTCCGGAGGCATTTGCCACCGTACGTGAGGCAGCCAAGCGTGTACTTGGAATGGAGCATTACCGTGTACAGATCATCGGTGGTATCATCCTTCACCAGGGCCGTATCGCCGAGATGAAAACAGGTGAAGGTAAAACTCTTGTTTCCACACTTCCTGCATATCTGAATGCCCTTGAGGGAAAAGGTGTCCACATCGTAACCGTCAACGACTACCTGGCAAAACGAGATGCTGAGTGGATGGGTAAGGTTCACGAGTTCCTTGGCCTGACTGTAGGCGTGGTACTTAACGACATGAAGCCGGAAGAGCGTCGTGCGGCATACGGATGTGACATCACATACGTAACAAACAACGAACTTGGATTTGATTATCTTCGTGACAACATGGTCATCTATAAAGAACAGCTTGTTCAGAGAGATCTTCACTACTGTATCATTGATGAGATCGACTCTGTCCTGATCGATGAGGCACGTACACCTCTGATCATTTCCGGACAGAGCGGCAAGTCCACCAAGCTTTATGAGGTGTGCGATATCCTTGCACAGCAGCTGGAGCGTGGTGAGGCCAGCCATGAGATGACCAAGATGGCAGCCATCATGGGTGAGGAGGTTATCGAGACCGGTGACTTCGTTGTAAATGAGAAAGATAAGATCGTCAACCTTACCGAGCAGGGTATCAAGAAGGTTGAGAAATTCTTTAATATCGAGAACCTGGCAGATCCGGAAAACCTGGAGATCCAGCACAACATCATCCTTGCACTTCGTGCACATAATCTGATGCACAAGGATCAGGATTATGTTGTAAAAGATGACGAGATCCTGATCGTTGATGAGTTTACCGGTCGTATCATGCCGGGCCGTCGTTACTCCGATGGTCTTCATCAGGCGATCGAGGCGAAAGAGCATGTGAAGGTTAAGAGAGAGAGCAAGACTCTTGCAACCATTACCTTCCAGAACTTTTTCAACAAATATGACAAAAAAGGCGGTATGACAGGTACAGCCCTCACCGAGGAAAAAGAGTTCCGTGATATCTACGGCATGGACGTTGTAGAGATCCCGACCAACCGTGTAGTACAGCGTAAAGACCTTGACGATGCTGTTTACATGACAAAGAAAGAGAAATTCAACGCCGTTGTAGAGGCAGTTAAGGAAGCTCACGCAAAACATCAGCCGGTACTGGTTGGTACGATCACCATCGAGACTTCCGAGCTTCTCAGCAGAATGCTGAAGAGAGAGGGAATCCCCCACAATGTATTGAATGCCAAGTTCCATGAGCTTGAGGCTGAGATCGTAGCTCAGGCAGGACAGGCAGATGCCGTTACCATCGCGACCAACATGGCAGGCCGTGGTACCGATATCAAGCTTGACGATGTGGCAAGAGAGGCCGGCGGTCTGAAGATCATCGGTACCGAGCGTCATGAGTCAAGACGTATCGATAACCAGCTCCGTGGACGTTCCGGACGACAGGGAGATCCGGGTGAATCCCGTTTCTACATTTCCCTTGAGGATGACCTGATGCGTCTGTTCGGTTCCGAGAGACTGATGAAGGTGTTCACATCCCTTGGTGTTGAGGAGAATGAGCAGATCGAGCACAAGATGCTTTCCAATGCCATCGAGAAAGCCCAGGAGAAGATCGAGTTCAACAACTTCGGTATCCGTAAAAACCTTCTCGACTATGACCAGGTTAACAATGAGCAGAGAGAGATCATCTATGAGGAGCGCCGCCAGGTACTTGACGGTGAGAATATGCGTGATGCCATCTATAAGATGATCACAGATATCGTAGACAGCATGACAGACATGTGCTTTTCCGATGACATGGATTCTTCTGAGTGGGATCTTAATGAGTTCAACACTGCGATCACTCCGATCATCCCGATCCACCCGCTGACCGCAGAGAAGGTAAAAGGCCATAAGAAAGATGAGATTAAGCACATTGTGAAGGAAGAGGCTGTGAAGCTTTATGAAGCGAAGGAGGCTGAGTTCCCGGAACCGGAACAGCTTCGTGAGCTTGAGCGAGTTGTCCTTCTGAAATGCATCGACAGCAAATGGATGGATCACATCGATGATATGGAAATGCTCCGTCAGGGTATCGGTCTGATGGCATACGGCCAGAGAGATCCGGTTGTTGAGTACAAGATGAACGCATTCGAGATGTTTAACAGCATGATCAGCTCCATTCAGGAAGACACTGTACGTATGCTGTATCATGTTCATGTGGAGCAGAAGATCGAGCGTGAGCAGGTTGCTAAGGTAACCGGCACAAACAAAGATGACAGCGCAGGCCCGAAGAAACCGGTTCAGCGAAAAGAAGATAAAGTATACCCGAATGATCCATGCCCATGCGGAAGCGGCAAGAAATACAAACAGTGCTGCGGACGTAAGGCTGCCAAGATCTGAGAATAAAGATAAAAATAGTCTCACCCGGATGATGCGGTGGGGCTATTTTTGTATAAGAACAGAGAAAGGATGTGGTTGTATGGCAGTTATAAAAACAGCAATTCTTCAAACACACGTATATAAGGAAAAGTCCCGTAACATCACTCAGGCAGCAGAAATTCTTTTCCGCCCGGAGCTGCAGGGAACCGACCTGGCAGTCCTGCCCGAAATGTTCTGTTGTCCCTACGAGAACAAATACTTCCCGGAGTACGCGGAACCAGAGAGAGGAGACACCTGGAAAAAATGTTCTAGGCTGGCAGCAGAACGTGGGATTTATCTTGTAGCCGGAAGCATGCCGGAACGGGACGAAGCCGGTCATATTTACAACACATCCTATGTTTTTGATAGAAACGGGCATCAGATCGGGAAACACCGGAAGATGCATCTTTTTGACATTGATGTAAAAGGCGGCCAGTATTTTAAAGAATCCGATACTCTGACACCGGGAGATCAGGTGACAGTTTTTGACACAGAATTCGGAAAGATGGGCCTTTGCATCTGCTACGATTTCCGTTTCCCGGAACTTGCCAGGCTGATGGTGGACCAGGGCGCAGAGGTGATCATCGTGCCGGCAGCTTTTAACATGACAACAGGCCCGCTTCACTGGGAGCTGATGTTCCGCCAGAGAGCCGTGGATAATCAGGTATACACCATCGGGGCCGCCCCCGCCAGAGATCTGAACGCCGGATACCATTCCTGGGGCCATTCCATTACCACAGACCCCTGGGGAAAAGTCCTCATGGAAATGGAAGAAAAGCCGGATGTGAAGATAGTGGAACTGGATCTGAACGAGGTAAAAAAGGTCCGAGAGCAGCTACCGCTTCTGAAGCACAGACGGCGGGATATTTATTAAACAGGATATTAACAGTAGAAAATTCCCAGTGCCTATGATACTATTTGGATAAGAAAGTATATCAGACAATAGCTGCTTATGTAAAAGGAGGAAGAAGGCGTATGAAATATTTTCATATTAAGAGAAATCTGGCACTTTTTATGACGGCTGCGATGGTTATGACAGGAACGCCGGTTATTGCAGGTGCGCAGGAATATGAAGGAGGGGAAGCTTTTGCGGAGACTGCAGATGCAGACTTCACAGGAGAAGCAAAAAGTTCAGAAGAGGTGGCAGATTTTTCGGAGGGCCCAGAAACTGCCGAGGAGCCTGAAAGCGCAGAGAAACCAGAAACTATAGAGGAGCCTGAAAGCACAGAGATGCCAGAAAACGCAGAGGGACTGGAGCAGCAGGAAGCAGGAAGTGAAGAAACCGATACTTACGATCAGCAGGAAACAGAAGCTGTAGATACGCTGGAAGAAGCGGATACAGAGAAACCTGAAGAATTTACGAAAAGATTGGAAACAGATTTTGACTCCGGGGAGGAGGACTCCGCAGCTGGATCGGATCTGGACAGTGCTTTGGAGAACATAAAAGAGATTTCAGCGGATACGGAGATCACGATACCGGCAGTCCAGGATCCTACTATGAGGGACTTTTTTTTCACTTTTACTCCTTCCCAAAGTGGTTTTTATCATGCAGAAACACCTCTGGGGGTATATGGACCGGATATTGTCAGACCGTATATGCTTAATGGATATCATGTATATGAAACTATTGGTTCCCTTCAGAGCTATCAGCCATATCTCAAAAAGGGACAGAAATATACGTTAGAAGTATCAAGCTTTTTGGACGGTGGAGGTACATTTAGTATCCATCTCACCAAGACAGGAAATTATGATGCGTATCTGTATGCAGGCAGATCGCAGAGTGGGGATGTTACCTGGACTTTTGAC
This sequence comes from Blautia sp. 2227st1_G12_2227SCRN_220401, assembly GCF_039062885.1. Taxonomy (NCBI): domain Bacteria; kingdom Bacillati; phylum Bacillota; class Clostridia; order Lachnospirales; family Lachnospiraceae; genus Blautia; species Blautia sp. 2227st1_G12_2227SCRN_220401. The sequence goes on from NZ_JBCLNI010000011.1 coordinate 99,925, forward strand.
GGAACCAGACTGACTGTTTCAACAACAGAAAGAAAAATTTCCTATACAGGACCTTTTATTGGAAGTTACTGTTTTGGACAGAATGCAAAAGTGAAGGAAGTTGTCATTGAAGAAGGACCGGTGGAAATCGAGGATGAGAGCAAATTTTTTGCCGGAGACTATTTCACAGAACTGGAAAAGATAGAGCTTCCGGCATCGCTTGCCGTGATCGGAAGTGAATTTTTAAAAGATGCTGCGAATCTTAAAACCGTTACCGTGCCGGCCAGCTCTTCCCTGAAAAATATTAAAGAGGGTGCTTTTGCAAACACGCCATATTATGCTTCTCTGACAGGGGAATACGGCATGCTTGGAAATGTAGTCCTGAAATATCAGGGGAAAAATGCCTCCACAACAGTTCCATCAAATACAAAAGCCATCGCAGGAAAAGCCATGGCTTCCTGCAAAACCCTGAAGAGTGTTATCATTCCGAAATCCGTAGAGAATATCGGAGATTATGCATTTCAATCAGATACAGCGCTGGAGAAGGTGGTTTTAAATGAAGGACTGAAAACTATCGGGGGTGCTGCATTTATAGGCTGTGATTCTCTCCACGAGATCACGATCCCAAAAAGCGTCACACTGATCCAGCCATATGCCATTGGTTATTCTCATTATAATTATGTGGATTCCGATGAAAAAGATCCATATGCGATCGGGCAGAAATACGATGATCCAAACCATATCGTGATCAACTGCTGGTATAATTCACAGGGATATGTGTATGCAAAAAGTGATGGATTTCCGTATAAGCTGCTGGACAAGAAAGATATTGGAAATTCCGAGATCGCATGGGCAGATTTTGCACAGTCTCCAACCACTGGAAATACGAAGGTTACTGCCACGGTATATTTCGCTGGCAATAAACTGAAAGCAGGCACCGATTACACCTGTAAGGTGGAATATCTTTCAAACAGAAGAATTAAAGTTACGATAACCGGAAAAGGAAGTTATTCCGGAACCATGAGCGAGACGATCTATGATGAATATTATCATGAAACAAAACCGGTTCCGCTGGCAAAAGGGAAAACATTCACATCAGGAACATCTAAATATAAAGTAACCGGTAATCGTGTTGTAACATATATAGGAACCACAAATAAAAATGCAACAAAGATCACAATTGGAAACACAGTCACATACAAGAAGGTAACATACAAAATTACCTCCGTTTACACAAAATCTCTCAGAAAGAATACAAAAGTAAGCCAGATTTCCATTGGAAATAATGTTACAGCCATTGGAACTTCCGCATTTGAAGGATGTACAGCACTGAAAAGCGTTACCATTGGAACCGGTGTTACTTCCATTGGAAAAGATGCGTTCAGAGGATGCAAAAAAGCTTCGGCGATCACGATCAGATCAACAAAACTGAAAGCTGTAGGAGCAAACGCATTCAGAGGAATCTACGCAAAAGCAAAGATCAGAGTACCTTCCTCAAAATTAAAAGCTTATCAGAAGCTTCTGAAAAACAAAGGCCAGGGATCAAAAGTGAAGATCAGCAGGTAAACAGCTTTTCATTGTAATTTCCATGCCCATATGGTATTGTATAAGACAGGCAGGAAATCCTGTATCAATATATAGAAAGAAGGTGAAGCTGTGGTTGAGTTAGATCAGTTCAAGAGTATTCTTGCAACATACACAGAGCCATTAGTGGAAGTGAGGGATTCACTTTGACCTCGCTAACAAAGAGCAGAAGGTCGAAGAATTAGAGCGCGAGATGGAGGCGCCTGATTTCTGGGATAATGCGGAAGCATCCCAGATGAAGATGAAACAGTTAAAGAGTCTCAAGGACGATATTGAGACATACCATAATCTGGAAACGCAGATGGAAGATATGGAAACCATGATCGAGATGGGATATGAGGAGAATGATCCTGAGATCGTCCCTGAGATCCAGGAAATGCTGGACGAGTTCCAAGCAAGCTTTGACAGCATCCGTGTGAAGACACTTCTTTCCGGAGAGTACGACGGAGAGAACGCCATCATTAAGCTGAACGCAGGAGCCGGCGGAACAGAGGCCTGCGACTGGTGCGGAATGCTTTATCGTATGTACAGCAGATGGGCGGAGAAGAAAGGCTTTGCGCTGGAGGTCCTGGATTACCTTGACGGTGATGAGGCCGGTGTGAAATCCGTAACCTTCCAGGTGAACGGAGAGAACGCCTACGGTTATCTGAAATCCGAGAAGGGTGTTCATCGTCTTGTACGTATTTCTCCGTTTAATGCAGCAGGAAAGAGACAGACCTCTTTTGTATCCTGCGATGTTATGCCGGATATCAAGAAGGATCTGGATGTTGAGATCAATGATGACGATATCCGTATCGATACCTACCGAAGCAGTGGTGCCGGTGGACAGCATATCAACAAGACATCCTCTGCGATCCGTATCACCCATTTCCCGACAGGAATCGTGGTACAGTGCCAGAATGAACGTTCTCAGCACATGAACAAGGACAAGGCCATGCAGATGCTGAAGGCCAAGCTGTATCTGCTGAAACAGCAGGAAGCCGAGGAGAAGCTTTCCGGCATTCGAGGCGAAGTGACAGATATCGGCTGGGGAAACCAGATCCGTTCCTATGTCCTGCAGCCATACACCATGGTAAAAGACCATAGAACCAATGAAGAAACCGGTAATGTTGACGCAGTTCTGGACGGTGGTATTGACATTTTTATCAATGCATACCTGAAATGGATCGCGCTGGCGAAAAAGAAAGAATAACATTACTGTCACGGAACCCCATAAAGACAGAGAAAAGGACTCCGCAGGCAAAAAAGCGCTTGTGGAGTTTCTTTTATTATGATAATATATCTCTTGTACAAAAACAGTTGTCTTTATGAAACGGACAGGAGGCTGCTGGCCACAATGTGAACAGCAGTTAGAGAGGTTGCTATGCAGAAACAGGTTGAAAAGAAAAAATACTATGTAGTAAGAGAACGGGCAGTGCCGGAGGTACTTCTCAAGGTGGTTGAGGCCAAGAGACTGCTGGAATCCAAACGGGTGGCTACTGTTCAGGAAGCTGCTGAAAGGACCGGGATCAGCCGCAGTTCTTTTTACAAATATAAGGACGATATTTTTCCTTTCCACGAGGAGACCAAGGGAAAGACCATCACCTTTATCATTCAGATGGACGATGAGCCGGGGCTTTTATCAATGGTGCTGCAGACGATTGCCCGTTTTCACGGTAATATCCTGACCATACATCAGAGTATTCCCATTAACGGAGTCGCAACGCTGACGCTGAGCGTTGACATCCTTCCGGGAGAAGGCGACGCAGAGGCTATGGTGGAGGATATTGAGCAGAGAGACGGTATACACTATTTGAAAATTTTAGGCAGGGAGTAAGCATATGATAAACATAGCAGTATTAGGCTACGGTACAGTAGGAAGCGGAGTTGTTGAAGTCATCAACACCAATCATGAGAGCATTAACAAGAGAGCTGGAGATGAGATTAACATCAAGTACGTTCTTGATTTAAGAGATTTTCCGGGAGATCCGGTTGAGAAAGTTCTGGTTCATGATTATGAAGTGATCGTAAACGATCCGGAGGTAGATATTGTTGTTGAGGTTATGGGCGGGATCGAGCCGGCTTATACCTTTGTAAAAAGAGCGCTTCAGGCAGGAAAGAGCGTAAGCACATCCAATAAGGCTCTGGTAGCCAAGCATGGTTCCGAGCTCATGGAGATCGCAAAAGAAAAAAATATCAACTTCCTTTTTGAGGCAAGCTGCGGCGGCGGTATCCCGATCATCCGCGCACTGAATTCTTCACTGACAGCAGATGAGATCGATGAGATCACAGGAATCCTTAACGGAACCACCAACTACATGCTTTACAAGATGAGCACAGAGAACTGTGATTTTGATACGGTTCTGAAGGAAGCTCAGGCAAAGGGCTATGCAGAGGCAGATCCGACTGCAGACGTAGGAGGTGCTGACGCATGCCGTAAGATCGCCATCCTTTCTTCACTTGCATACGGAAAATTCCTGAATTACGAGGATATTTATACAGAAGGAATCACAAAGATCACACCGGCAGATATGGAATATGCAAAAGAGCTTGGCATGACTATCAAGCTTCTTGCCACAAGCCGCAGGATCGGAGATTCTTTCTATGCAATGGTAGCGCCGTTCCTGGTAGGCCAGAGTAGCCCGCTTTACAGTGTAAATGATGTGTTTAATGCAGTATTTGTGCATGGAAATGTTCTCGGAGATGCCATGTTCTACGGAAGCGGAGCAGGTAAGCTTCCGACTGCAAGTGCAGTAGTTGCAGATGTTGTGGATGAAGCAAAGCATCTCCACAGAAATATCATGACAAACTGGAGCAGCTATGCCCTGAAGCTTATGGATATGGATGAAGTTGAGGGACGTTTCTTCGTACGTGTGTCTGATACTACTATGGATGAAGTGGAAAAAGCTTTTGGTGATGTACAGACCATCGAGCCGGATGACCTTCCGGACGAATTCGGATTTATCACACCGGTGATGAAGCAGGCTGAATATTATGAGAAGATCAGCAAGCTCACCGGAAAAGTACTGGCAATGATCCGTGTAAAGGATTGATGCCGAAGGGAAGAAAAGAACATGTTGATTGTAAAAAAATTCGGCGGTACTTCTGTGGCAAACAAAGAGCGTATCTTTAATGTTGCCAGAAGATGTATCGAAGATTACAAAAAAGGAAACGACGTGGTGGTCGTGCTTTCTGCAATGGGTAAGTATACCGATGAGCTGATCACCATGGCAAAGGATATCAATGATAAACCTCCGAAACGTGAGATGGATATGCTTTTTACCATCGGAGAGCAGATGTCAGTGGCACTGATGTCCATGGCTATGGACAGTCTGGGAGTACCGGCTGTTTCTCTGAACGCTTTTCAGGTAGCTATGCACACAACAAGTGCACATGGCAGCGCACGCCTGAAAAAGATCGAGGCGGCACGTATCCGCAGAGAGCTGGATAACCGCAGGATCGTTGTGGTCACAGGCTTCCAGGGCATTGATAAATATAATGACTATACCACACTTGGACGTGGCGGTTCTGATACCACAGCCGTAGCTCTTGCGGCAGCGCTTCATGCAGATGCCTGTGAGATCTATACCGATGTGGACGGTGTTTATACCGCTGACCCGCGTAAAGTTCCGAATGCCCGCAAGCTTAAGGAGATCACTTACGATGAAATGCTGGATCTGGCAACTCTGGGTGCGGGAGTGCTTCATAACCGTTCTGTGGAGATGGCAAAGAAATACGGCGTGCCGCTGGTGGTACGTTCCAGTCTCAACAACAGCGAAGGAACTGTGGTAAAGGAGGAAGTAACAGTGGAGAGAATGCTGATCAGCGGTGTTGCTCTGGATACAGATGCAGTACGTATTGCTGTGATCGGACTTAAAGATTCACCAGGAGTGGCATTTAAGCTTTTTGATACCCTGGCTAAGAAAAATATCAATGTGGATATGATCCTTCAGTCTATCGGCCGTGCCGGAACCAAGGACATTTCCTTTACTGTTGATAAAAATGATCTGGACGATGCAATGGGTGTTCTGGAAGCTAACCAGGCACGCATCGCCTATTCTGAGCTTCATGCGGAGAAAAACATTGCCAAGCTTTCTATTGTAGGAGCAGGTATGATGAGCAATCCGGGTGTTGCTGCAAAAATGTTCGAAAGCCTTTACAATGAGGGTGTGAACATCAATATGATCGCAACATCTGAGATCCGTGTGACGGTTCTCATTAACGAGAAAGATGGCGTACGTGCCATGAATGCGGTACATGATGCGTTTAATCTTGCAGACTAAACAGATGTGAAATATGAGAATATGATATATCTGAAGTAAAAAATGACGGGGCGGAGGCTTGGATGAGTCTCCGCCTTCTATAACGAAGGGATACAGAATTATGAGAAAAAATCTGAAGGGCTGTAAGAAGCTGGCAGGGGAAACTCTGGCCGGTAATTTTACGGTCCCTGTGATCGGGAGTATTGCGGTTGCGGCGATGAGCGCAGTTTCAAGCTATATTTCCACAGCACTTTTTCCGGGAGATTCCCTGTATGCGATCATTGGAGGAGAGGTATTCAGCTTTGTCCTTTCTCTGGTGATTTGTATTTTTTCTGCAGGACTTTACCGGATCTATCTGAATATTTCCAGAAGGGAAGCCTACTCTTTCGGAGACCTTCTGTACTTTTTCAGCCATCAGCCGGATCATGTGATCGTGGCATCCTTTGTGCTGGCATTGATCAATCTGGTGACATCACTTCCACTGGCGTGGTTTTCTTTTACAAGCAATATGGGAAATACAACGGAGGAGCAGATGAACTGGGCAGTAACTTACATGCTGCTCACACTTCTCGGGTTCGCGCTGAACCTGCTGGCAGCTATGCCGTTCACCATGAGCTATTACATCCTGTCCGATAATTCGGACATAAAAGGAGTGCAGGCACTGAAAGCCAGTGCAAAGCTTATGAAGGGACATTACTGGGAATATATGAAAATGCTCTTAAGTTTTGTTCCGTGGATCATTTTTTCCATATTTACATTGTATCTGGCACTGATCTGGCTGGTGCCTTATATAGAAACCTGTATGGCAGTTTTCTATCGGAATATTTCCGGAGAGTTTGATGAACCTCCGGTGGATCATTATCCTCCGGTAACTCCGATCCCGCAGTTCCCTGATGAAACCGAAGCCTGATCACCTTCCGGAGGATGTTTTCCCTTTCCGGGAGGATGCTTGAAACGCAGGTGATGCCCTTTCCGGGGGGATGCTTGAAACGCAGGTGATGCCCTTTCCGGGGGATGCTTGAGACGCAGGTACTTTCCCTTTCAGGGGGACCATTTTGGCATGGGCAGGTACGAGGGGGAAAGCACTCAAAGTTGCGAAGCCCGCTTTTCCCCCTCGAGCTCCCCCCTTTCCGGGCACGCAGCAGCTGCAGGCTGTGGGAATATGTGAAGATATTGGAGGGGCGATGGATTCTACTACGTTGGCTGTGGAAGGTTGAGCCGATTTATGCTGACGTAAATATATTGGCGAAGCCTGTTCCTGAATAACAGCAATACACCACAATCCAGAGAACAGGCCCGCTACGCAGTCCACTTTCCCATTCATCCAGAAGCAACAAACAGTGCAGAAGTAATAATCAGCGCCGAAGCAATAAACAGTGCAGAAGCAATAATCGGCTCAGCCTGTTACTGCCAGTGCAGCAGAATACAGTGCCGAAGCAATAATCGGCTCAGCCTGCTACTGCCAGTGCAGCAGAATACAGTGCAGAAGCAATAATCGGCTCAGTCTGCTACTGCCAGTGCAGCAGAATACAAGACAGAAGCAATAATCGGCTCAGCCTGTCACTGCCGATACAGCAGAATACAGGACTGAGCCGATACACTTACACATTCCACAACGCATCACAGCGGCGTGGCCAGGAGGGGAAGAGCGCGAGAAGGGGAGACGGCCCAATGCCATTTAGTTAGAACATAGTATTCCAAAAGATTGCAATGTATGGTAAAAAAGAATTATACATTGCAATCTT